>DAIOWG010000089.1:0-6345 GCA_036758645.1 Dokdonella sp.
CAGGGCGAGCGCGAACACGGCGATCAGGCGGGCGGGCTTGGGCATCTTGGATCCAGCCAGTGGCGACCACGCGATTCTTGTCGGCCGGCAAAGGGGCGCGCAAGCGAAGCGGCGCACGAATCCTGGCCGCGGTGCGGCGGTGTTCAGGATCCGCGCTCGCCTGCGGTGCGGATCGAATCTCGGGCGCGCAACCGGTGCGCGAACGGCCGATGCCCCGCATCCAGCATCGGCGTGGGTCGCCCGCACGGCGGGCTCCTGCACGTGCAACCGAAGACGGCGTCGCAATGCCTCAGTCACCTGCCTTCGACGGCAACGCTTCGACCGCTTCATCGAAACCGTCGCGAAACACCACGACGATGTCGGCCGGCGTGTCGACGGCGCTGTCGTTCGCGGGGTTCGCGTCCTTCGCGCCTGCGTCGACGGTCGCGCCGTTCGCGATCACGCCGCCGCCCTCGACTAGCACGATCGCGGAGTAGACGTAGCTCGCCGTGCTGCCGGGCGGCAGCAGCGCGACGTCGGAGAGCACGTTGCCGCTGCCGCCCGAACAGCTCGCGCCGCCGGCAGGCACGCAGGTCCACGCGCCTTCGTCGAGCTCGGGCGGCAGGATGTCGGTGACCGTCGCGTTCGCGGTGCCGGTTCCCGCGACGTGCGAAACGGTGATGATGTATTCGAGCGTGTCCCCGACCTGCACGTACTCGCGGCCATCGTCGATCGAGATCGCAATGTCCGCGGGCGCGGGCGTGCCGGTGCCGGCGAGGCTGATCGTGCCACTGCCGGGCGCATCGGATGCGACCGTGAGCACCTGGTTCGCGGCGCCGCTGGCAGTCGGCGCGAACACGTACTGCAACGTGCAGCTCGCGCCTGCCGCGAGCGTGAACGGCGCGCTCGCGGCGCAGCTTCCGCCGGTGCGCGCGAACGGCGTGGTCGGAGACGACAGGCCCGTGACCTGCAACGCGGCGTCGCCTGCGTTCGCAAGCGTGACCGTGGACGGCGCGCTGGTGGAGCCGACGACCTGGGTGCCGAAGTCGACCACTGCCGGCGCGATCGTGAGCACGCCCTCGGGCGGCGACACCACGATCGTGCTCGCGACGACCTGCTGGTCGCCCGGCACGGGATCCACAGGCTGCGTCGCGAGCATCGCGAGCATCTGGATCAAGGTGCCTTCGGCCAGGCCTTCTTCCACCTGCACGACGAGTGTCCAGCTCTGGCTCTCGTCGATCGCAAGGGGATCCAGATTGCAGGATACGAGGCCCGACTCGCCGACCACGGGCGTGGTGCAGTCCCAATCGGCTGGCGCATCGAGCGACACGAAGGTCGTCACGAGGGAGATCAATGCACCCGTCTGGATGTCTCCCGAGTAGCTGGGTCCGGCGTTGTGCAGCGTCACGGTGTACGTCAGCAAGGCTCCGGCCTCGACCGGATCGGGCGAGTCCGATACCGCGATCGAGACATCGGCGAGCACCAGCACGATGCTGAGGTCGGTGGCGCTGTTGTCGCTCGAGTCCGGGTCCAGGTTGTCCGACTGCACCGTGACGGTATTGAGAAGGTCGCTCCAATGCTCAAGCGCCGGATCGAGCGCGACCGTGAGCGTGAAATCGAAGGACTGCGCAACCGGGAGACTGGCGGTACTGCAACTCACGGTACCGACTTCCCCGACCGGCGGCGACGAACAGCCCCAGCCCGCTGGCGCGGTGACGGCGACGAAACGCATGCCCGCTGGCAGTACGTTGGTCCAGGTCGCATTCAGCGCCGCGTTCGGTCCGTCGTTCGCTACCTGGATGAAATAGTCATGGTTCAAGCCTGGAGTCGGGGTCGGCGCGTCGTTGATCGAGATCGCGAGGTCCGACTCCCCACCGAACAACCCGACAACGACCGGGTCATGGTCCGACGCACGCCACGGCGTGCCGGCCTCGTACAGGCTGCGCGAGGGCGCGAGCGCGGAACCGTTCGGCTCTTCCTCGTGCACCGCTTCGCCGGTATCGCGCACGTCGTCGTTGTAGTCGAACAGCGGGATCTCGTCGGCATTGACGTGCCAGGCGGCCGCGCCGACGACCTGGTCGGCGAGGCTCGCGCTCGCGAGCGCGTAGTCGAGATGGCCGAGCTGGCCGTCGAACACGTACGAATACGCGTCGGCGCCGCCGAACGAGGTCATGAGATCGATGTAACCGATACCCGTGAGCGCGGTGATCGGCGCTTCCATCGCATGCGAGTTGAAGTCGCCGAGCAGCAGCACGTCGGGGTCGCCGCCCGCCGCGGGAATCACGCTCGAGGTGACCCACGCGTGCACGCGCTGGGCCTGCGCGGTGCGGCGCGCGGAGAAGCAGCCCTGGCCATCGTTCGCGTCGACGTCGCCGCCGGTCGCGTCGTCGCAGCGCTTGGACTTGAGATGGTTCGCGACCACGCTGAAGCGCTGGCCGAACGCCGCATTCGACGCGTCGGCGACATCGAACACCTGCGCGGTCGGCGGGCGGCTGTGCACGGGATCGAGGTCGACCAGCGGCGCACCGACCGGCGCGAGCACGCCGCTGCGATAGACGATCGCGACGCGGATCGCATCGGTTCCGAGCGTGCCGCCGGTGTCGGCGTAGACGTACGGGTGCGCGCCGCCGCAGTTCGCATTGACCGCGGCGAGCAGGTCGTCGATCGCATCGCGCGGGGTCGTGTTCTCGAGTTCGCCGAGTCCGATCACGTCGGCGCCGAGGCCGCACAGCATCGTCGAGGTGCGGTCGCGCTGGCGCACGAGTTCGGCCTCGCTGTCGGCGCCGCGGCAATCCATCGTGCCCGACGGGCCGCAGGGTCCGCTGTTGGTGCTCGACGTGGTGTCGATCGTCGTGAACCAGTTCAGCAGGTTCACGCTCGCGGCCTTGATCGCGCCGCCGACCGCGGGCGGCGTCGCCGGGCGCGGATTGGCGACCGTGAACGCGACCGGATTCGATTCGGTCGGACGGATGCGCCAGGCGTCGGTGCCGCTCAGCCCCGCGAACGACCAGTGCAGCACGCCGGTCAACGCGACGACCTCGTCGCCGCCGCGGAAGAAATCGACGCCGTGCGCGCCGGTCGAGAGGCCGCCGTTCGCGCGCGGATGCCACGTGGACTGGCTGCCGTCGACGAGCGAAAGCGGCCAGTTCTGCATGTTGTTGCGGTCATCGAGGATCACGCGCCGGCGCGCGAGTTCGTCGAGGTGCGCGGCGTAGCCGGCCGGAGTCGGCACGTTGTCCGCGGTGAACTGGCGCGGACGCCCGCCTTCGTACAACTCGACCTGGCCGTAGCGCGCGAGTTCGAAGTACTCGCCGACCGCGAGGGTGTCGGCATAGGTGACGAGCATGCCCTCGCGTGCTTCGTAATACGCGTCGATCGCGCCGAGCACGGGCAGGTCCACGGTGGCAGGCGTGATTTCGGCGAGGTGGTTGCCCGCGTCGACGACGTTGACCGCGGCGAGCGTGGTCGCGTTGACCTGCGTCATGTCGAAGAATTCGCTGACCGTGCCGGCGACGCGCACGCGCTGGCCTTCCGCGACCGGCACCGGGCAGCTCGAGCAGAACACGAACACGCCTTCGGATGTCGCGGGGTCGGCGTCGGCGTCGTTCTCTTCCTCCTGCAGGAAGAAGCCCGACAAGCCGCCATTGCCCTGGAAGCTCGCGCTGACGACGCCCTCGAGCGCGACCGTCGCGCCGACGATCGGCGAGGTCGCGCCATTGCCCTGCACGTCGTGGATGCGATCGAGGTCGTCGTTGAGGATCGTGCCGGTCGCCTGCGTGTCGGCGACGATCACGCTGCCGACCACGTTGCTGACGTCGACGCGGAAGGTCTCGTCGGGCTCGGTCACTCCGTCGCCATTGACGCTCACATCGAACACGTAGGCCGTCACGCCGGGCGGGATGACCTGGCCGGTCAATGCACGCGCGATGTAGTCGCTCGGCGCATTCGCACCGAGGTCCGACGTCGCGATGTCGAAACCGATGCTGGTCGGCGAGGGCGAGGACAGCTGGACGACGAACGAGAACGTCGTGGTGCCTGCATTGCCTTCGACGCCCGTGACGTCGGCGATCGACAGCGTCGGCGCCGCGTCGTCGTTGACGATCGTGCCGGTCGCCTGCGCATCGGCCACGGTCGCGCCGCTGACGTTGGTCACGTTGACGAACAACGTTTCGTTCGGCTCGGGCAGCGTGTCGCCGTTCACGGTGACCGCGAACAGGACCGTGTCGCTGCCTGCGGGGATCACGGTGCCCGGCACGGAGCCGGTGAGGTAATCGGAGGGCGCGGCCGCGGTGTTGTCGGCGGTCGCGATGTCGAAGCCGACGCCACCCGCGGGCGCCGGCACCGACAGCGAGACGACGAAGTTCAGCGTGGTGGTGCCCGCATTGCCTTCGACCACGGACGCGTCCGCGATGGTCAGTGCGGGCAGCGGCGGGCCGCCGTGCGGCGTGACCGTGAACTCGTCGATTGAGAGGCCATGGTCGCTGCCGGAGTGATCGGGGTCGGACCATCGCAGCAGGATCTCCGAACCCACCGGTATCGACAGGCCATCGATCGTGAAACTGCGCGTGACGCGGTTGGCGGCGAGGTTGCCGTTGAGCGCACCTGCGGTGCCGCCCGTGACGGGACTGGTGAAGTCCAGCGCAGGCACGGCGGTGCCCGCAGCCTGGAAATCGGCGAGCGTGCCTGCAACCGACGGCGCGCCGAGAAGGTACGAGAAAGAAATCGTCTGCGCGGCGGCCGCGCTGTTGCGCCATTGCTCGCCCACGTAGGACACATCGAGCGACGTGATCGTCTCGCCCGTGTTGTTGTGCAGCCGCGCGCCCCAGAACAGATGGCCAACCGCGGCATTGCTCGAGCCGAGCGACCCGAGCGCGCGCTCGGTCGCGGTTCCGCTGCCGTAGCTGTAGAGGTTGCCGCCGTTGCTCGCGCCGTCGTTGGCAACGATCGCGAGGCCCGAGCCCGTGCGCGCGTGATACCAGCCGGTGATCGTCGAGTTGTTGGTCCATGTCGCGGAACCGCTCGCGGGCAAGCCGTCGAAGCCCTGCTGATACGCGTGGTCGGGCACATCCAGGAACACCTGCGCGGATGCAGGCACGGCGACGCCGAGCAGCAGGAGCGAGGCGCATGCATGGAGGCGCGCGCGCGACAACGGACGTGGTGTGGGAACCCGTCCGATCGACGGACGACGGATCTGGAACGACATCGCGGAAATCCCCTGGTGATGGCCGCTTCGACGGATGCGGCGCGGCAGTCTACCGTCAACGATCGGCATTTTCGCGGGCGGTTCCGGCCGCCGCAGCGACCGGCCGACCGCGAGACCGGCGCGCAGATTGGCGTGCCCGCGCGACCGGATCATGACAGCGCATCCAGTGTCGAGGCGGCACGGATGAGACGGAACCCGCATCCGCCGCGCCGATCGGCGACTCGAGGTGCGATTTTCAGGGTTTTTTGCGCCTCCCCCTTGCGCGCAAGCGCCAAAAAACGGATACGCTTGGCGACGCGGCGGCTTCAGGATCGCCGCGCTACCCCCAAGGGAGAACAAAACATCATGGCTACATCCAAGAAGCCGGCCGCCGGCAAGAAGAGCGCGTCCAAGCCGATCACCGAAGCGCTCGGCAAGTCCGGCCTCGTCGCGTACCTCTCCGAGCACAGCGGCGTCGAGCCCAAGGGCGTGCGCGCCGTGCTCGCATCGCTCGAGCAGGCTGTCGCGAATTCGGTCAACAAGAAGGGCGCCGGCCAGTTCACGCTGCCGGGCCTGCTGAAGATCAGCGCGGTCGCGGTCGCGGCCAAGCCGAAGCGCAAGGGCATCGACCCCTTCACGAAGGAAGAGCGCTGGTTCGCCGCGAAGCCGGCAACGGTCAAGCTCAAGGTCCGTGCGCTGAAGAAGCTCAAGGACGCGGCACTCTGATCGACCCGCACCGCCGGCCACGCGCCGGCGGTGTTCCGATCGGGGCCAGCGTCATTGTTGCTGCCGCCGCGCCGTCACGCCGCGGCTCGCAGCGACAATGCCGCTGGCCCCGATGCATTCATGCGTTGCGCGATCACCCACGACGTGGGCGCCTGCGAGAAGCGTCGATTCACCGCGCGTAGGAGCGCACCCTGTGCGCGATCGCGGGCATTCGGACATCCGCGGACAACCGGCTTCCTGCGCGGATCGCCCACAGGGTGGGCTCCTACGAAATGCGACACCCGGACGCGGCAGGAGCGCACCCTGTGCGCGATGCGCGGCAATCCGGACACCGCGAACGACCGGTTTCCTGCGCGAATCGCCCACGGGACGGGCGCCCACCAGCAGCGTCGATTCACCGCGTGTAGGAGCGCACCCTGTGCGCGATCGCGGGCATTCGGACATCCGCGGACAACCGG
>DAIOWG010000089.1:6445-10168 GCA_036758645.1 Dokdonella sp.
CCCTGTGCGCGATGCGCGGCAATCCGGACACCGCGAACGACCGGTTTCCTGCGCGGATCGCCCACAGGGTGGGCTCCTACACGGATAGCGGATTGGGCTTCTCGGGGTCGAGCTTCCAGAGCTTGATCGCGCGCGCGACGTCCTCGGGGTTCATCTCGCCGTCGGCCGCCAGCGCGGCGATCGCGGCGTGCGCGATCCAGTAGCGATCGACTTCGAAGAACCCGCGCAGGTTCGCACGCGTGTCGCTGCGGCCGAATCCGTCCGTGCCGAGGACGACATAGCGCTTGCCGTCGGGCATGAACGCGCGGATCTGGTCGGCGAACTCGCGCACGTAGTCGGTCGCGGCGATCGCGGGTCCCGCGCGCCCTTCGAGGCTGGCCGTCACGTGCGCCTTGCGCGGCTTCTTGTCCATCGGGTGCAGCCGGTTCCAGCGCTCGACGTCGAAGCCGTCGCGGCGCAACTCGGTGAAGCTCGGGCAGGACCAGATGTCGCTCGCGACACCGAACTCCTTCTCGAGCAGTTCCGCCGCCGCGACGACCTCGCGCAGGATCGTCCCCGATCCCAGCAGCTGCACGCAGGGCGCCTTGCTCTTGCCTTTGCCTTTCCCGTTCTCCCGGTTGCCCAATCCCGAATCCCGGAACAGGTACATCCCCTTGATGATGTCGCCCTCGACACCCGCCGGCATGTCCGGGTGCTCGTAGTTCTCGTTCATCACGGTGACGTAGTAATACACGTCCTCCTGCTCCTCGAGCATGCGGCGCACGCCGTCCTGCAGCACCACCGCAACCTCGTAGGAGAACGTCGGGTCGTAGGCGCGGCAGTTCGGGATCGCGCCCGCGAGCAGGTGCGAGTGGCCATCCTCGTGCTGCAGGCCTTCGCCGTTGAGCGTGGTGCGCCCGGCGGTGCCGCCGACGAGGAAGCCGCGCGCGCGCATGTCGCCCGCGGCCCAGGCGAGGTCGCCCACGCGCTGGAAGCCGAACATCGAGTAGTAGATGTAGAACGGCAGCATCGGCACATCGCTGACCGAGTAGCTCGTCGCGGCGGCCATCCACGCGCTGATCGCTCCGGGCTCGGTGATGCCTTCCTGCAGCACCTGTCCCTTCTGGTCCTCGCGGTAGTACATCAGCTGGTCGGCGTCGACCGGCTTGTACTTCTGGCCGAACGGCGCGTAGATGCCGATCTGGCGGAACATGCCTTCCATGCCGAACGTGCGCGCCTCGTCGGCGACGATCGGCACCACGTGCGAGGCGACCTGCTTGTCGCGCAGCAGCAGGTTCATGCCACGCACGAACGCCATCGTGGTCGAGATCTCGCGCTCGCCGCTGCCGCTGGTGATCTGCGCGAACGCATCGAGTCCCGGCGTCGCGATCGAGGTGCTCTTGCGCCGGCGCTGCGGCAGGAAGCCGCCGAGCGCCTTGCGCCGCTCGAGCATGTACTCGACCTCGGGCGAATCCTTGCCCGGATGGTAGTAGGGCACGTCCTTGAGCTTGTCGTCCGCGATCGGGATCTGGAAACGATCGCGGAAGTGGCGCACCGCGTCCTCGTCGAGCTTCTTCTGCTGGTGGGTCGGGTTCTGCGACTCGCCGGCCGAACCCATGCCATAGCCCTTGACCGTCTTGGCGAGGATCACCGTCGGCATGCCGCGCGTGTTGACTGCCGAGTGGTAGGCCGCGTACACCTTGTGCGGATCATGCCCGCCGCGATTGAGGCGCCAGATGTCGTCGTCGGAGAGGTTCGCGACGAGGCCGGCGGTCTCCGGATACTTGCCGAAGAAGTGCTCGCGCGTATACGCGCCGCCGAACGCCTTGCAGTTCTGGTACTCGCCGTCGACGGTTTCCATCATGAGCTGGCGCAGCTTGCCGCTCGAATCCTTCGCGATCAGCGGATCCCAGTAGCTGCCCCAGACGTTCTTGATCACGTTCCAGCCGGCGCCACGGAAGTTGCCTTCCAGTTCCTGGATGATCTTGCCGTTGCCGCGCACCGGCCCGTCGAGGCGCTGCAGGTTGCAGTTGATCACGAAGATCAGGTTGTCGAGGCCTTCGCGCCCGGCCAGCGAGATGGCGCCGAGCGATTCGGGCTCGTCGGTCTCGCCGTCGCCGAGGAAGCACCAGACCTTGCGGTCGCTCGGCGCGATCAGGCCGCGGTGCTCGAGGTACTTCATGAAGTGCGCCTGGTAGATCGCCTGCAGCGGGCCAAGGCCCATCGAGACGGTCGGCACCTGCCAGTAGTCGGGCATCAGCCACGGATGCGGATACGAGGACAGGCCGCGTCCGCGACCGGCGACTTCCATGCGGAACAGGTCGAGCTGCTCCTCGTCGATGCGCCCTTCGAGGAACGAGCGCGCGTAGATGCCCGGGCTCGAATGGCCCTGGTGGAACACGAGGTCGCCCGGGTGCGCGTCGCTCGGCGCACGCCAGAAATGATTGAAGCCGACATCGTAGAGCGTCGCCGACGAGGCGAAGCTCGCGATGTGGCCGCCGAGGTCGCCGGGCTTGCGGTTCGCGCGCACGACCATCGCCATCGCGTTCCAGCGGATCAGGCAGCGGATGCGCCATTCCATGTTCGCATCGCCGGGCATGCGCGCCTCGAGATGCGGCGGAATCGTGTTCACGTATTCGGTAGTCGGCGCGAACGGCAGGTAGCCGCCGGCGCGACGCGTCTCGTCGACCATGCGCTCGACCAGGAAATGCGCGCGATCGGTGCCGTCGGCGTCGATCACGCCCTTCAGCGATTCGATCCATTCGCGGGTTTCGGTCGGATCGAGGTCCTGGTCGAGGATGTCGTTGAGCGGGTTCATCGGGGGACGTCTCCGGGCGCATCCGGGGCCGGCGCGCGTGGTCATGCGGATGGATGCGATGGCCGGTGCCCGAAGGCGGCGCGGCTTCGCCGAGGGCGCCAGTTTAGCCGGCCCACGCGCGCCACGCATGCTGCGCCCCGACGATGGCGCGTGCACGGGGTCACGACGCACCATCGCGGGCGTGATCCGCCGGATGCTCGATCGCCGTACTCGGCCGCATGTCCGACGCGCGCGCCGATTTCCGTATGGACACCCGAACCCGACGGAGCAAGGCCATGTCGCTCGCCACGCCGCGCATGCTGTGCGCACTCGCGCTCTTCGCCGGTGCATCGACCGCGCAGGGGCAGCTCATCGTTTACGACGACGCGCCGGGCCCTGGATTCGAGGATTGGTCCTACGGCGGCGGCAGCGACCTGTCCAACGAGGTGCCGGTGCATGCGGGCGTCCATTCGATCGCATTCACGGGGAACGCGTACAACGCGGTGTCCTTCCATCACGCGCCGGCCGCGCTGACCTCGGCCGAGTGGCCGCTGCTCGAACTGTGGGTGCACGGCGGCGCCACCGGCGGCCAGCAGGTCCAGCTGATGCTGCAGGACGACGGGGTGGTCGTCGCGCAAGCGCCACTTTCCGCGTACCTCGCGGGCGGCCCGACTGCATCGGTCTGGCGCAAGGCGACGATCGCACTGGCGCAGCCGCCGCTCGCATGGAACGGCGCGTTCGACCGCATCGACCTGCAGAGCGATGCCGCGGGCGCGCAGCCGACCCTCTACTTCGATGACATCGCGCTGCTCGCCGCGGCTGGCGACGCGATCTTCGCGAACGGTTTCGAGGGCGATGGCGCGCCGCCGGCGAGCGGGCTCGTGATCGAGCGCGACGTCGCGATCGATGGCCTCGCGGGCGATCGCTTCGGCTGGCGCGACGCCGCC
>DAIOWG010000090.1:0-10111 GCA_036758645.1 Dokdonella sp.
ATCGGCAAGGGCGGCAGCGGCGGCTTCGTGCAGCTCACCGGCGAGGTCGGCACCGGCAAGACCACGCTGTGCCGGCTGCTGCTCGAGCAGTTGCCGGAGAACACGCGCGTCGCGCTCGTGCTGAACCCCAAGGTCTCGCCGGTCGAACTGGTCGAGACCGCGTGCGAGGAACTCAAGCTCGACATCGGCGGCAAGCGCGGCAGCCTCAAGGCGCTCACCGACACCCTGAACGCGTTCCTGCTCGATGCGTACGCGGAAGGGCTGCGCGTGGTGCTGATCGTCGACGAAGCGCAGAACCTCTCGACCGAATCGCTCGAGCAGGTGCGGCTCCTGACCAACCTCGAGACGCCGACGCAGAAGCTGCTGCAGATCATCCTGCTTGGCCAGCCCGAGCTGCGCGAGATGCTCGAGCGGCCGGAGCTGCGCCAGCTGACCCAGCGCATCACTGCCCGCTACCACCTGACCCCGCTCGACGCGGCCGAGACCGAAGCCTACGTGCGCCATCGGCTCGCGGTCGCAGGCTGCGCGCGCATCCCGTTCTCGCGCCTCGGCCTCAAGGCGCTGTACCAGCGCTCGGGCGGCATCCCGCGCCTGGTCAACATCATCGCCGACCGCGCGCTGATGGCGGGCTATGCGCGCGAGCAGGACAGCATCGGCGAACGCCTCGTCAATCGCGCGGCCGACGAGGCGCTGCCGGGCCATACGCGCTACTGGCTGCATCGCTATGGTCGCTGGGCCACGGCCGCCGCCGTGCTGTTCGCGATCGCGGCCGGCGCGTGGTGGTGGGGCAACCGCGCCCCCGCACCCGCGTTCGTGCCGGCCGGCACGCCCGCGGTCGCGGCGCCCGCGCGCGACGAAGGCGTCGAACGCCTGCAGGCGCAGCTCGCGACGAAGCCGGTCGACACCGCACTGTCGGCGTTCACGCAACTGCTCGCACGCTGGCAGGTCGATGCCGGCAGCGTCTCGGTGCGCGAGGCGAGTCGTTGTCCGCCGCAGGTCGCGCCGGGCATCGCCTGCCTGCGCGGGCGCGCTTCGATCGAGCAACTCGCGCGCTTCGACCGGCCGCTGATCCTGCTGCTCGGCGAGGATGCCTCGGGGCATGCACTGCTGCAGGGCGTGGGCAAGCAGAAGCTGCGCCTCGATCTCGCGGGCGCCCGCCACGAGTTCGCGCTCGCGGCGTTGCCCACGTTGTGGAACGGCGAGTTCATCGCGCTCTGGCGCGTGCCGCCGGAGCTGCCGCCGACGCTCGCGCGCGGCGCGAGCGGCGCCGGCGTCGCATGGGTGATGGACCGCCTGCATGCGTTCGACAACGGGCCTGCCACGGCGGCCGCGCCGATCTTCGACGCCGCGCTCGAACAACGCGTGCGCGCGCTGCAGGTCGCATACGGCATCCGCGACGACGGCATCGTCGGGCCGGAAACGCAATTCGCGCTGTCGGCGCTGGATGACAGCGGCCCGCATCTCGCGCGCACGCTGCAATGAGGTGCGCCCGCACCGCGACGACCCGGCTTGCGCACGCCCCTGCGCGCGCGGCCGACATGACGTAACCCAGGAACCGCAATGTCGTTGATCCTCGAAGCCCTGAAGAAGTCCGAGCGGCAGCGTCGCCTCGGCGAAATGCCGAACCTCGGCACGCCGGTGCTCGCTGCGCGGCGCCGACGCAGCCTGCTGCCCTGGCTGGTCGGCGCGATCGTGCTCGCGCTCGCGGCCGGCGCGTGGTTGCGCTTTGCACCCGGCAGCGGCGAGCCACCGGTCGAGCGCGTCGCCGAAGCAGCGCCCAGGCCCGCGCCCGCCGATGCAGCCCCGCCGCGAGCTGCATCGCCCGCACCCGCGGCGACCTCACCCGCGCCCGCTGCGGCACCCGCGCGACCGCAGGTCGGCGCCGCTCCTGCGGTTCCGCTGCCGTCGTCCGATGACCGACCGGGTTCGGTCGCGGAGCTTCCGGTGTCGCCGCTGGTGGCGGGCCCGCGCAAGCCGCCCGCGGATGCAGCGGCCAACTCGCCACCGGCCGCAGCGCCTCGCCCGGCGCCCCCGGCCACCGCGCCGGTCGCGACCGCGCAGGCGCCCGCGAAACCTGCAACCGCGAAACCCCCCGCGACCACACCGGCCGCCGGCGCGCCCGGCGCCGTCGTCGCCACCGCGAACCAGCCGGCCGCGGCCAAGCCGGTGACCAGGCCCGCCGCGGCGAAGCCGGCGGAGCCCGCGCTGCCGCTGGTGTGGGACGTGCCCTACGCGGTGCGCAAGGACCTGCCGCCGCTCGCACTGACGATGCATGTCTACTCGTCGGTGCCGACCGAGCGCTTCGTCGTCGTGGAAGGGGAACGCCGCGTCGAAGGCGAGGACCTCGCCGAGGGCGTCGTGCTGCGCCAGATCCGCAGCGACGGCATCGTGATCGACTTCAAGGGGCAACGTTTCCTCTATCCGCGCGACGGCCGCTGAGCCACACCATGTTCGTGCAGCTGCCGAGCCGCCGCCGACAGGGCCCGCCGTGGGCGACGCTGCTGATCGTCGCGGCCTGCGTGGTCGTGTTCGTGTGGCTGACGACCTTGCCCGCGCCACAACGACTCGCGGTGCTGTCGCGCTGGGGCACGGTGCCGGCCACGCTGCTCGACGCGAACGCGCCGTGGCTGCGCCAGTTGACCGAAATGCGTGCGGCACGCCTGGTCAGTGCGATCTTCATCCATGCCGACTGGCTGCACCTGACCGGAAACCTGCTGTTCCTGATCGTGTTCGGCGTGTCGGCCGAACGCGCGCTCGGCTCGCGCCGGTTCCTGTTCCTGTTCGTGATCGGCGGCGCGCTCGCGAACCTCGTCGGCGCGTTCACGCTCGCGGGCACCAAGGCCCCGATCATCGGCTCGAGCGGCGCGGTGTCGACCGTGGTCGGCGCCTATCTCGCGCTGTTCCCGCGCGCGCGCCTCGGCCTCGTGCTGCCGCTCGGCGTGTTCCTCGAGTTCGTGCGCATTCCGGCGCCGCTGCTGATCGGCTTCTGGGCCGCTCTCCAGTTGCTCTTCACCTATGTCGGCCCCGCGTTCGGCGCGGTCGCGTGGTGGACCCACGTTGCCGGCTTCCTGATCGGCATCGCGCTCGCGCTGCTGTCCCGTTCCGCCGTCGCGCGCCGCCTGCGAAGTTGATGCCGCGCGAAACGCAGGACCTTCACGCCTTCGGCGGCATCATCGTTTCCACGTTGTGGCGGAACATGTTCTCGTATTCGGTACGGAACAGGCGCACCGCTTCCTCGAGCGACTGCTCGCGCAGGAGGCTGCGGTTGACCCAGTTGAACGCGTTGTAGCGCGCGGCCGCGAACAGCAGCGCGCCGCTGATGCGGCCGTGCGGGAAGCGCTTGCTGTATTCGTTCGCCTGGTTGATGAACTGGTCGACGATTTCGAAGTACTGCTCTTCGGTGATGTCCTGTTGTGGATCCATGCGTGCTCCGTGGGCGACCGGCGCGAGCCGGCGCGTGGCTGAAGGAATCGATTGCGATGCCGATGCGCGCGCGCATCAGCCCCGCTGGGCGGGACGCCCGCGCAGCGCGAGCGCCTTGAGCGCATTGAGCGCCTCGTTGAGCGCGTAGTCCTGCTGCAGGTCGCGATGGGCAGCGCTCGGCGTTTCCACCGCGCCGGATTCGTCGCCGGGACCGCGCAGGTGGTTGCGCAGGTCGCGCTCGCCGACGATCGGCGTCGGATCGGAATCGCGCAGGCTCAGCGCGAGGTCCGCGAGCACGATGTCGGGTTCGATGCCGGCCGCCTGGATCGAGGTGCCGCCCGGCGTGTAGTAGCGCGCAGTCGTGAGCTTGACCGCACGCGCGGCATCGAGCGGCAATACGGTCTGCACCGAACCCTTGCCGAAGGTGCGCCGGCCCATCAGCAGTGCGCGATGGTTGTCCTTGAGCGCGCCCGCGACGATCTCCGCCGCCGAGGCGGTGCCGTTGTCGACCAGCACCACCAGCGGCGCACCGGCCAGCAGGTCGCCCGGCGTCGCGCGGAAACTCATCTCCGCTTCCTTCAGGCGTCCGCGCGTGGAGACGATCATGCCGTCGTCGAGGAACAGGTCGCTGATCTCGACCGCGCCATTGAGCAGGCCGCCCGGATTGCTGCGCAGGTCGAGCACGGCGCCGCGCAACGGACCCTTGTTGTCGGCAGCGAGGCGCTCGATGCGCCGACGCAGCTGGCTGCCGGTTTCGTCCTGGAACTGGCTCACGCGCAGGTACGCGTAGCCCGGCTCGAGCAGGCGACCGCCGGCGCTGGCGACGCGGATCACGTCGCGCTTGAGCGTGATGTCGACCGGCACGCTCTGGCGCTCGTGCAGGATGTTGAGCGTGATGGAACTGCCGAGCGGCCCGCGCAGCTTGTCGATCGCGCCGTCGAGGTCGTCGGACTGCACCGGCTTGCCGTCGATGCGCAGGATCGTGTCGCCGGCCTTGACGCCCGCGCGTTCGGCCGGCGTGCCGTCGATCGGAGAAACCACGCGCAGCGTGCCATCGACCTGCAGCACCTCGATGCCGAGCCCGTGGTAGCTGCCGCTGGTGTCCTCGGTGAGGTCGCGGATCTGTTCCTCGTCGAGGTATTCGCTGTGCGGGTCGAGCCCCGCGAGCAGGCCACGGATCGCGGCCTGCATCAAACGGTGATCGTCGACGTCTTCGACGTAGGCCTGCTTGACCAGGCTGTAGACCGCGGTGAACGCGCGGATGTCGTCGAGATCGACCGTGCGCTTCGGCGCGGCAGGCGCCGTGCCCGCTGCCTGCGCGGCGGGGGCCGGTGCGGGCGGTGCGGCGACGGCCGGCTGCGCGGCAGGCGCCGGCTGGGCGGCCGGCGGCGCGGGCGGGGGATCGGCCGCGAACGCGATCGCGCCGGCGAGTGCGAACGGGAGCATCAGGGTCTGCGGATAACGCATCGGCAACCTCCGGAACGATCTTGAGTGTAGCGCCGTGCGCGTGAGGGTGGTGTTGCCGCAGGCTCGCGGCCGCGCTCGTTCAGTTGCGCGCGAGCCAGCCGCGCGGATCGATCGCCTTGCCGTTCGCGCGCAGTTCGAAATACAGGCCGGCGGCTTTCTGGTCCGCGCTGGAGCCGCTGGTCGCGATCGCTTCGCCGCTGCGTACCCAGTCGCCGACGTCCTTGAGCAGGCCTTCGTTGCCGCCGTAGAGGCTGAGGTAACCGTCGCCGTGGTCGAGGATGATCATGAGCCCGTAGCCGCGCAGCCAATCGGCGAACGCGACGCGGCCATGCGACACCGCGCGCACGGCGGTACCGGGTTTGGCGGCCAGCATCATGCCGCTGCTGCGGCGCCCCGAGTCGTCATTCGAACCGAACGCGATCAGCACCTTGCCCCGCAACGGCCACGGCAACGCACCGCGGCTGCGCGCGAACGGGCGGTCGTCGGCGAGCTGGCGCGGGATGTCGGCGAATACGTCGCGCAGGCGCTCGAGCAATCCGGCGAGCTCGGCCTCGTCACGCCCGAGCGTCGCGAGGCGCGCGCGCTGGTCCGCGAGCCGCGCGTCGATCTCGCTCACCAGCGCCTCGCGCGCGGCGCGCTCGCCGGCGAGGCGCTGCGATTCGGCATCGCGCGAGGCGCGCGTCGCCGCGATCGCGGCGACCGCTTCGGCGATCTTGCGCTGCACCTCGGCCAGCCGCGCGAGGTCGGCATCGAGTGCCGCGATGCGTCCGACCCGCGCGCGCTGGAAATAGCGGTGGTAGGCGAGCACCCGCGCGACCGCGGCGACGTCGTCCTGCTGCAGCAGCAGGCGCAGTTCCTCGTTGCGCCCGAGCGCGTAGGCCGAGCGCACGAGTGCGGCGAGCGCGGCACGCTGTTCGCGCAGTGCCGCTTCGAGCTTCGCGCGTTCGGCATCGAGCGCGTCATGGCCGGCCTGCCGTTCGGCCAGCTGCTGCTCGAGGTCGTGCAGTTCGCGCGCGATCGCGGCGAGCGCGAGATCCTGCGCGCGCAACGCTTCCTCGGCCTCGCTGCGCGCGCCGCGCGTCGCGCGCTGCTCGGCCGCGAGCGCCTTGAGCTCGGCGCGCACCGCATCGAGCTTGCGGCGCGCTTCGCGTTCCTCGGCGGACGGCGCGGGCGTGCCTGCGGACTGCGCATGTGATCCGCCTGCCGCCGCGACGCCGAGTGCGAGCAGCACGACCAGTCCCGCCAGGCGGCCGGTCGCCGACACTCAGCGCAGTTCGACGAGGTTGCGGCCGGTCATCTCGGCCGGCTGCGGCAGACCCATCAGCGCGAGTACGCTCGGCGCGAGGTCGCGCAGCGCGCCCGCGTGCACCACCGCGGGACGCCCGAGGTAGACCAGCGGCACCGGCCCGACCGTGTGCTGGGTATGCGCGATGCCGTCCGCGTCGAGCATCTGCTCGAGGTTGCCGTGGTCGGCGGTCACGAGCATTTCACCGCCGGCCGCGCGGATCGCCTCGACGAGCCGCCCGAGCGCGACGTCGACCGCCTCCACCGCGGCGATCGCGGCGGACTCGATGCCGGTATGCCCGACCATGTCCGGATTGGCGATGTTGCAGACGATGAAGTCGAAGCGGCTCGAGGCGATCGCCTCGACCAGCCGGTCGGTGAGCTCGGGGCAACTCATCTCGGGCTTCAGGTCGTAGGTCGCCACCTTCGGGCTCGGCACCAGGATGCGCTCCTCGCCCGCGAACGGCTGCTCGCGCCCGCCCGAGAAGAAGAACGTCACGTGCGCGTATTTCTCGGTCTCGGCGATGCGCAGCTGCGCGAGGCCGAGCGAGGCGAGGTATTCGCCGAGCGTGTCGCGCATCGATTGCGGCGGCCACGCGATCGCACTCACGCCGAGGCCCTGCTCGTACTCGGTCAGCGAGACGAACGCGGACAGGCGGATCGTGCGCGTGCGCTCGAAGCCATCGAATGCCGCATCGAGGAACGCATGCGAGAGCTCGCGCGCGCGGTCGGCGCGGAAGTTCATGAACACGATCGCATCGCCGTCCGCGACGCGCGCGCCGCCGCCGACGACGGTCGGCTTCACGAACTCGTCGGTCTCGCCGCGCGCGTAGGCCTCGCGCAACGCGCCGGTCGCATCGTCGGCTTCGAACGGCGCGCTCGCCTCGGCGATCGCTTCGTACGCGAGGCGCACGCGGTCCCAGCGGCGGTCGCGGTCCATCGCGTAGTAGCGACCGCACAGGCTCGCGACGCGCGCGTTGCCGAGCTCGGCGCACTTGGCGGCGAGTGCCTCGACGCTCGCCGGCGCGCTCTGCGGCGGCGTATCGCGCCCGTCGAGGAACGCATGCACGGCGACGCTCGCGACGCCGCGGCGCGCCGCGAGGTCGAGCATCGCGTGCAGGTGTCGTTCGTGGCTGTGCACGCCACCCTGCGACAGCAACCCGAGCACGTGCAGCGTGCCGCCGTGCTCCTTCGCGGCGGCGCAGGCCGCATTGAGCGCTTCGTTGTCGAAGAAGCCGCCGTCGGCGAGCGCGGCGTCGATGCGCGTGAGGTCCTGGTAGACGATGCGACCCGAGCCGATGTTCATGTGGCCGACTTCGGAGTTGCCCATCTGCCCGTCGGGCAGTCCGACGTGCTCGCCATGGGTGTCGACCAGCGCATGCGGGCATTCGGCCAGCAGGCGTCGCCAGTTCGGACAGTTTGCCTGCGCGATCGCGTTGTGCGCGGTCTCTTCGCGGTGGCCCCAGCCGTCGAGGATCAGCAGCAGGATCGGTCGGGGTCGGGCCACGGCATCGTTTCCATCGGTAGCGGTCATCCCGCAATGCTAGCAGGCCTGCGGCGACCGCCTTGAACGGGCGCGTCGCGTCGCCATAAACCCTGTGGCGTCGCGCCGCATCCAAGCCGCACGAACCCCATGAGGAGAACCGCCATGCTGCGCAAACCCCTGCCCGTGCTCGCTGCCCTGCTGATATCGCTCGCCGGCGCCGCGCAGGCGCGCGGCATCGACGTCGACAAGGTCAACGGCTCGATCCACATCGAAGGCAACCAGCAGGCCGGCAACCTCGAAACCGTCAACGGTTCGATCCGCGTCGAGGACGGCGGCAGCGCCGAGGACATCTCGACCGTCAACGGCAGCATCCGGCTCGGCGAGCGCGCGACCGCGACCTCGCTCGAAACAGTGAATGGCGGCGCCGAGCTCGGCGCGGACGCGCGCATCAACGGATCGGTCGAGACCGTCAACGGCAGCATCGTGCTCGGCCAGCGCGCCGAAGTGACCGGACGCGTCGAGAACGTGAACGGCCGCATCGCGCTCGATGCAGCGCGCGTCGGCGAAGGCATCGTGACGGTCGGCGGCGACATCGAGATCGGCGCCGACTCGCACGTCGCCGGCGGCGTGCGCGTGGACAAGCCGAGCGGCTGGTTCAACTGGAGCGACCGCAAGCCGCGCATCGTGATCGGCCCGCGCGCGGTCGTCGACGGCCCGCTCGAGTTCCGCCGCGAGGTCGAACTTTACGTCAGCGACAGCGCGCGCATCGGCACGGTCAGCGGCGCGACGGCGCAGAAATTCTCGGGCGATCATCCCTGACGCGGACGGACCGTGGGTGGCGCGCGACACCCCGCGGCCGGACCCGCTCGATTGGCCGAAGCCCGCGCAGCCGTGCTGCGCGGGCGTCGCGTCACGGGCCGTCGAATCCGTCGGTGAAGATCACATCGCTGCCGTCCGCGCTCCACTGGAGCGTGATGCCGTCGAACAGTCCGTTGTACGAATTGCCGCTCGCGTTCGGGTAGACGGCCATGATCACCGTCAGCGAGCTGTTGTGGTTCCACTCGGTCTCCGACACGGTGACGAGGGCCGGGCCGGCCGCTGGGGTCCACGCGTCCAGCGTGGCCTGGGTCGGGAACGGATGTGTTCCACCGCGCGTGATCGCGCCGTCGATGCATCCCTCTCCGCCATCGAGCCGCAGTTCCCACAGCAGCGCCGTCGGATTTGCGAGCTGCGGATCGCCTTCGGTGCGTGCCCACCCGTTGAGCGCGTAGGTGCCGGGCCCGGGCAGATGGATGCACTGCAGGTAGCCGAGCAGCCGATCCCCGCCTCCACCGCCCGCGACCTGCGCCGAACCCGAGTCCGGCGTTGAACCTGGCGCGTTGTTGACCTGGTAGTTGCCCGCATGCCCGGCCGGGAGCAGCCACAGGTTCGTGTCGCCGGCGAAGTCCCCGTTGAGCAGCATCGGCAGCAGTCGCCGCCGGCGCGCTGGCGCAACCGCGCACGTGCGTGGTCGGCGAGCAAATGGCGCATCGCGCGCGCCGCGTAGGCGAAGAACTGCTGCTGCTGCGCGAACGCGAGGCCGCGCTTTCCACCCATGCGCAGGTAGAGCTCGTGCACGACGGCCGTGGTGTCGAGGGTGCCGCGCTCGCGCCGCGCGAGTTGCCGGCCCGCCATGGCCTTGAGCCGGTCGTAGACTTCCATGAACAATGCGTCGGCGCTGGCCGGTGCATCCGGGAGTTCGGGCGTGGTCACGTGGAGCCTGCATGCGAGCGGTCCGCGTCCAGTCTGCCCGGTCCGCGCGCACGGATCGACCACCGCGCGCGGATGGCCGCGATTCACCGCCCGCGCGCCTACAATCGCGCATCGAACTGCGAGAGGGCCCCCGCATGCACCGCTCTTCCGCCCGCGTCACGCTGGTCGCCGCGTGCCTGTCCCTGCTCGCCGCGTGTGCGCGACAGTCCGAGGACTCGCCGCAGGCGACTGCGCCGCCCGCCGCGCCCGCACAGCCCGCGCGCGTGGTGCCGACCGCCGAAGGCCGCTACACGCCCGCGATCACCGCCGAAGACTTCGCCTCCAGGCTGCAGAAGCTCGCGTCCGACGAGTTCGAAGGACGCAAGCCCGGCACGCTCGGCGAGCGGCTCACGACCGCGTGGATCAAGGACCAGTTCCAGCGCGCGGGACTCGTACCCGGCAATGGATCGCAGTGGGCGCAGACGGTGCCGATGGTCGAGACCGTGCTGCTCGATCCGAACGACGTCGCGCTCGTCGTCGACACGCCTGCCGGGCAGGAACGCTTCGCGTATGGCAAGGACCTCATCGTCGGCGCGCTCGATGCGCGCGCGTCGGTCGCGATCGAGGCATCGGACATCGTGTTCGCAGGCTACGGCATCGACGCACCCGAGCTCGGCTGGAACGACTACGCGGGCCTCGACGTGAAGGGCAAGACCGTCG
>DAIOWG010000091.1:0-10024 GCA_036758645.1 Dokdonella sp.
AGCTCGCCCGCGTCGAGCGTGACGTCGGCGAGATCGCGCAGCACGGTGTACCAGCCGTCGAGGGTCGCGCGCGCCTGGGCGAGCGCGTTGTCGGACCAGTCGAGGGGTTGCCTGTAGTGCGCCTTCAGCAGCAGGAACCGCAGCACTTCGGGAGGCTGCACCTCGAGCAGCTCGTGCAGGACCAGCACGTTGCCGAGCGATTTCGACATCTTGCGGCCATCGAACGTGAGCATGCCGTTGTGCAGCCAGTAGCGCGCGAACACCTTGCCGCCATGCGCGCAGGTGCTCTGCGCGATCTCGTTCTCGTGGTGCGGGAACATCAGGTCGTTGCCGCCGGCGTGGATGTCGATCGTCTCGCCGAGGTGCGCCGCGGCCATCGCGGAGCATTCGATGTGCCAGCCCGGCCGGCCGCGGCCCCATGGGCTGTCCCAGCCCGGGAGGTCGGGCGTGGACGGTTTCCACAACACGAAGTCGGCCGGGTTCTTCTTGTACGGCGCGACCTCGACGCGTGCGCCCGCGATCATGTCCTCGGTCGAACGCCCCGAGAGCCGCCCGTAGTCCGGGAAGCTCGCGACGTCGAACAGCACGTGTCCCTCGGCGGCATACGCATGGCCGCGCGCGATCAGCCGTTCGCACATGCGGACGATGTCGCCGATATGCGCGGTCGCATGCGGCGCGAGGTCGGGCGCGTCCGCGCCGAGCCGTGCCATGTCCTCCGCGTAGGCGGCTGCGTAGCGTCCGGTGATCGCCTCGATCGGTACGCCGGCCGCGCGCGCAGCGGTGTTGATCTTGTCGTCGACGTCGGTGATGTTGCGTGCGTAGACGACGCGCGGGTAGCGGCGGCGAAGCAGCCGCGCGAGCAGTCCGAACACCACCGGCGGGCGCGCATTGCCGATATGCACGTAGTTGTAGACCGTGGGTCCGCACACGTACATCGTCACGCGCGCGGGATCGGCCGGTACGAAGGGCTCGCTGCGGCGGGTCAGGCTGTTGTGGAGTCGGAGCTGCATGGGCGCCTCGCTGGACCTCGAATGATAGCAGGGCAGGCCGCGTCGTCGGACGGAAACTCCAATGGCGGGACAGGCTTAGCACGGGTTCAGCGTCATCCTGCTGTAATTTGCGCGCAAGACCCGCATCCGCATCGATAGAAACCGGAACAGCACCGGTCGTGGCGGCCCCGGCGGGGTTGGAGAAACTTCCTGATGAGACCGATGTGGTTGGCCGTACTCGTGCTGGGCCTGGCGGGAACCCGGGCAGAAGCGCAGGACCGGAGTTACGAATCCCCCGAAGCGGTTGCCAACGCGAAGGTCGCGTGGGCCGATGTGCTGCGCGTCGATCCCGTCTACGAGACCGTGCGCAACCGGGCGCCGCGCGAAGTCTGCGAGGAATACCCGATCGAGCGCCGCAGCGATGACGGCAACAAGGCCGCCGGAGCGGTCATCGGCGCGATCGTCGGTGGCGTGCTCGGCAATACCGTGGGCAAGGGCGATGGGCGCAAGGCGGCCACGGTCGCGGGCGCGGTGGTCGGCGGCACCGTCGGACACAACGTCGCACAGAACGGGTCGCGCTATTACGATGGCGTCGAGCAGCATTGCCGGGTCGTCGAGGACGTCTCGGAAGAGCAGAGGCTCGTCGCCTACGACGTGCAGTACCGCTATCGCGGCGACGTGTTCATGTCGCGGCTCGACTACGATCCCGGCGACCGATTGCGCGTGCGCGTGCGCATCGAGCCGGCCGAATAGACACGGCGGACGGCAGCGCGGCGCCGGTTGCATCGGGCGCCGTTCGCCGGTAACGTCCACCGCCTGCACCCGAGCACCGAACCGATGCCCGCATCCTCGAACCCGCCGCAGATCGTCACCAGCGCCCGCATGGCCGCCGGGATGACTTCGCGCGCGCGTCGACCGGAACCCTGCATTCCCGCCGGGTAGGCATGCGCGCGTCCACACGCGATACGAGCACAAACCCGGCCCCCGCGCCGGGTTTGTTTTTTTCCGACCTCCGTTTCCGAATACCGCAGGCACACGATGACCCTTCGTCATTTCCTGAGCACCCAGGACTGGTCGCGCGCCGAGCTCGATGCGCTGCTCGAGCAAGCCGCACGCTACAAGCGCTCGCGTGCGGGGCGCGAACTCGCGGGCAGGTCGATCGCATTGTTGTTCTTCAATCCGTCGATGCGCACGCGCACGAGCTTCGAACTGGGTGCGTTCCAGCTCGGCGGCCATGCGATCGTGCTGCAACCCGGCAAGGACGCGTGGCCGATCGAGTTCGAGTCGGGCACGGTGATGGACGGCGAAGCGGAGGAGCACGTGGCCGAGGTCGCGCGCGTGCTCTCGCGGTATGTCGACCTGATCGGCGTGCGCGCGTTCCCGAAGTTCCGGGACTGGTCGCTCGATCGCGAGGATCGCGTGCTGCACGCGTTCGCGCGCCACGCGACGGTGCCGGTCATCAACATGGAGACGATCACGCATCCGTGCCAGGAACTCGCGCACGTGCTCGCGTTGCAGGAGCACTTCGCCGCGAGCGCCCCCGGCACGGCGCACGACGCGCTGCTGCGCGGGCGCAAGTACGTGCTGACATGGACTTGGCATCCGAAGCCGCTCAATACCGCGGTCGCGAACTCCGCGCTGCAGATCGCGACGCGCTACGGCATGGACGTGACGCTGCTGTGCCCGACGCCCGACTACCTGCTCGACGAGCGCTATCTCGCATTCGCGCGCGCGAACGTCGCGCAGAACGGCGGCTCCTTCGCGGTCAGCCACGACCCCGACGAGGCGTATCGCGGCGCCCACGTGGTCTACGCGAAAAGCTGGGGCGCGATCCCGTACTTCGGCCGCTGGGAGGAAGAGAAGCCGATCCGCGATGCGCATCGGCACTTCATCGTGGACGAGCGCAAGATGGCACTCACCGACGACGCGGTGTTCAGCCACTGCCTGCCGTTGCGCCGCAACGTCAAGGCCACCGACGCCGTGATGGACTCGCCCGCGTGCATCGCGATCGACGAAGCCGAGAACCGCCTGCATGTGCAGAAGGCCGTGATGGCTGCGCTCATCGCGCAGCCATCGGCAATGGGGAATCGGGATTAGGCAGCAGGGAATGGCCAGGCGATACCGGACCCGTCGGATCGTCGGGTCCCGCCCATCACTTCGGAAAACGACATGTCCAACAGCGCATCTGCGATTCCCGATTCCCGATTCCCCGTTCCCGGCCAGGACCACATCGTGCTGGCCTTCTCCGGGGGACTCGACACGAGTTTTTGCGTGCCGTGGCTGCGCGAGCGCGGCTGGCACGTGCACACGGTGTTCGCAGACACCGGCGGGGTCGACGCCGCGGAGCGGGCGCGCATCGAACAGCGCGCAGCCAGGCTCGGCGTCGCATCGCATGTGACGGTGGACGGAGGTCCCGCGATCTGGGACGGGTTCGTGCGCCCGTTCGTTCACGCAGGCGAGGCCTACCAGGGGCAGTACCCGCTGCTGGTGTCGGACCGCTACCTGATCGTCGAAGCGGTGATCGCGCGTGCGCGCGAGATCGGCACGCGCACGATCGCGCACGGGTGCACCGGCATGGGCAACGACCAGGTCCGCTTCGACCTCGCGGTGAAGTCGCTCGGCGACTTCGGGATCGTCGCGCCGATCCGCGAGATCCAGAAGGAGCATACCCAAACGCGCGCCTACGAGCAGGCCTACCTCGAGGAACGCGGCTTCCCGGTCGACGCGAAGCAGAAGCACTACACGATCAACGAGAACCTGCTGGGCGTCACGATGTCGGGCGGCGAGATCGATCGCTGGGAAGCGCCCGGCGAGGGCGCGCGCGGCTGGTGCAGGCCGCGCGCCGAATGGCCGGCGCAACCGCTGCGCAGGGTGGTCGGGTTCGAGCGCGGCGATGCAGTGCGCATCGACGGCCGCGCGCTCGCGGGGCCGGCGTTGCTCGCCGAGCTCAACCGCGCTTTCGCGCAATATGGCGTCGGACGCGGCCCCTATACCGGCGACACGACGATCGGCCTCAAGGGCCGCATCGTGTTCGAAGCGCCCGGCCTCGTCGCGTTGCTGGTCGCGCACCGTGCGCTCGAGGAAGCGGTGCTCAGCAAGCCGCAGAATCGCTTCAAGCCCGAGGTCGCACGCAAGTGGATCGAGCTCGTCTATGAAGGCTTCTTCCACGACCCGCTGAAGACCGATCTGGAAGCGTTCCTCGAAAGCTCGCAGCGCATGGTCACGGGCGAAGTGACGCTGGAAACCTCCGGCGGCAGCGTGCAAGCGATCGCCGTCGACTCCGCGCACATTCTCGACGCCGAAGGCGCGACCTATGCGCAGTCCGCCGACTGGGGCGCGATCGAGGCCGAGGGTTTCATCAAGCTGTTCGGCATGAGTTCGACGCTGTGGGCGAGGGTCAATCGCCGATGAGCAGGAAACCACCGATCGAACACCCGCAGACTCCGGCGCTCGATGCGGTGCTCGGGCACCTGCGTGCGCTGGTCGCGTTCGACACGCGCAATCCGCCGCGCGCGATAGAGCGCGGCATCTTCGATTACCTCGAGGCGCAGCTGCCCGGCTTCCACTGCACGCTCACCGACCACGGTGACGGCGCGCTCAGCCTGCTGGCGGTGCGCGGAAGGCCCGACCTGCTGTTCAACGTGCACCTCGACACCGTGCCCGATTCACCGCAGTGGAGCGCGAGCCCGTTCGAACTTCGCATCGACGCGGGCCGCGCGATCGGCCTCGGCGCCTGCGATACCAAGGGTGCCGCGGCCGCGCTGCTCGCGGCCGCCGGGGCGAGCGACGGCGATGCCGCGCTGCTGTTCACGAGCGACGAGGAAGCCAACGACGCGCGCTGCATCGGCGCGTTCCTCGCTCGACTGCCGATCGCGGACTGGCCGCTGCACGCGGTGGTCGTGGCCGAACCGACGCGCTGCGAGGCGGTGCTCGCGCACCGCGGCATCAGTTCGGTGCGGCTGCGCTTTCGCGGCAGCGCCGGCCACGCCTCGGGCGATCTCGCCTCGAACGCGAGCGCGTTGCACCATGCCGTGCGTTGGGGCGCGCGCGCGCTCGACCTGGCGACCGCGCAGGAGCACCAGCGTTTCGGCGGCCTCACCGGACTGCGCTTCAACATCGGCCGCGTCGAAGGCGGGATCAAGGCGAACATGGTCGCGCCCGAAGCCGACCTGCGCTTCGGTTTCCGGCCATTGCCGTCGATGTCATTCGAACGGCTGCACGAGGGTTTCGCGACGCTGGTCGATGCGGGCGCGCTCGAGCGCTACGAGGAAACCTTCCGCGGTCCGCCACTGCCTGCGGGCGACACCGCGGACGCCGAGCAGCGGCGCCTGGAGGCGCGCGATCTCGCCGACGCGCTCGGCCTGCCGATCGGCAATGCGGTCGACTTCTGGACCGAGGCTTCGCTGTTCTCGGCCGCCGGCCTGACCGCGATCGTGTTCGGCCCCGGCGACATCGCGCAGGCGCATGCGGCCGACGAGTGGGTCGCGCTCGACCAGCTCGCGACGGCCACGGCGACCTACCGGCGGCTGTTGGGAGGCGTGCGATGAGGGGGCATGGCGAGGGCGGCTTCGGCATTGCGGTTCCGTGTCGTCGCGAAGGCGATCGGAGGGCGCCTCCGCGCGCGCGCAACACGGGTGCTCGACGACATGGCTGAGATGCGCAGCACGATCATCCGGCTGCTCTCCAACATGGCGAGCGCGAAGGAGATCCAGCAGTACCTCAAGCGCTTCTCGCAGCAGGATGCGTCGCGCTTCGCCGTGGTCAAGGTCGGCGGCGCGGTGCTGCGCGACGAACTCGAGGCGCTGGTGTCTTCGCTCGCGTTCCTGCAACAGGTCGGCCTCACGCCGATCGTCGTGCATGGCGCCGGGCCACAGCTCGACGAGCGCATGCGTGAGGCCGGCATCGAGAAGCGCACGCTCGAAGGCCTGCGCGTGACCGACGCGCGCGTGCTGGCGGTCGTGCGCCAGGTGCTGCGCACGGAGAACCTGCGACTGGTGGAGGCGCTGCAGGCGCAGGACGTGCGCGCGACCTCGATCCAGTCCGGCGTGTTCGAGGCGGAGTTGCTCGATCCCGCCGCCTGGGGCCTCGTCGGCAAGGTCGTGCGCGTCGACAGCGACGGCATCGCGGCGGCGATCCGGGCCGGATCGATTCCGGTGATCGCCTCGCTCGCGGAGACCGCGGGCGGGCAGATCGTCAACGTCAATGCCGATTTCGCCGCGAACGAACTCGTGCAGGCGCTGCAGCCGTACAAGATCGTGTTCCTGACCGGCACCGGCGGCTTGCTCGACGAGCAAGGTCGCATCATCGATTCGATCAACCTGTCGACCGAGTACGAGCACCTGCTCGCGCAGCCCTGGATCACCGGCGGCATGCGCCTCAAGCTCGAACAGATCAAGCACCTGCTCGACGGACTGCCGCTGTCCTCGTCGGTGTCGATCACGCGCCCGGCGGAACTCGCGAAGGAACTGTTCACGCACAAGGGCTCGGGCACGCTGGTGCGCCGAGGCGAGCGCGTGCTGCGCACGGTGGATTGGGGCGAGCTCGATCTCGCGCGGTTGCAGGCGCTGATCGAATCGGCGTTCGGGCGCAGGTTGCAGCCCGGATACTTCGAGCGCACGCGCCTGCTGCGCGCCTACGTCAGCCAGAACTACCGCGCGGCGCTGATCCTCACCGACGAAGGCGGGTGCGCCTACCTCGACAAGTTCGCGGTGCTCGATGAAGCGCAGGGGGAAGGCATCGGGCGGGCGGTCTGGCAGGTCATGCGCGAGGAGACGCCACGCCTGTTCTGGCGTTCACGGCGAGGCAATCCGGTCAATCCGTTCTACTTCTCCGAGAGCGACGGCTGCATCAAGCTGCCCGAGTGGAAGGTGTTCTGGTACGGCCTCGGGGATTGGGACGAGGTCGCAGGTTGCGTCGAGCACGCGCGCACGCGTGCACGCTCGCTGCTGGAGCAGGGGACGAACGCATGAAGCGGATAGGAATCGTGGGCGCACGTGGCCACGTCGGAGCCGAACTGATGCGCCTGGTCGATGCGCATCCCGCGATCGAGCTCGCGTTCGCGTGTTCGCGTTCGCGCGCGGGCGAATCGTTCGGCGTGGACGGGCTGCGCTACGAAGATCTCACGCCAGGCGAGGTCGCGCGGCGCCAGGTCGATGCGGTGGTGCTTGCGCTGCCGAACGGTGCCGGCGATTCCCATGTGTCCGCGATCGACACGGTCGATCCCGAACGCGTGATCGTCGACCTGTCCGCCGACCATCGCTTCGACGAGTGGTACTACGGGTTGCCGGAGCTCACGCGCGGCCAGTACGCGGGCCAGCGTCGCATCGCGAACCCGGGGTGCTACGCGACCGCGATGCAGCTTGCGATTGCACCGCTGTCGCGGGATCTCGCGGGTCCGCCGGTCTGCTTCGGGGTGTCGGGCTGGTCCGGCGCAGGCACCACGCCATCCGACCGCAACGACCCCGAAAAACTGCGCGACAACCTGATGCCGTACGCACTCGTCGACCATCTGCACGAGCGCGAGGTGACGCGTCGGCTCGGCCTGCCGGTGGAATTCATGCCGCATGTCGCGCCGCATTTCCGCGGCATCATGCTGACGGTCAATCTCTGGCTGCAACATGCGACAACGCGCGACGCGGTCGCCGAGCGCTACCGCGAACACTACGGCAACGAGGCGCTCGTGCGCGTACTCGACGAGGCACCGTGGGTCAGCGCGATCGCCGATTGCCACCACGCGGAGATCGGAGGTTTCACGGTGGCGCCCGGGGGCCGTCGCGTGGTGCTCGTCGCGACGCTCGACAACCTGCTCAAGGGCGCGGCGACGCAGGCGATGCAGAATCTCAACCGCGCGCTCGGTCTCGACGAGCTCGCAGGCATCCCGCTGCCCGCTGCGGCAGCTGCCGGTGCGCGACTGGAGTCCCGATGACCGATCCGCTCTGGCACAAGTCCGGCACGCGCATCGATGCGCGCATCATGCAGTTCCTGGCCGGCGACGACGTGCTGCTCGATCGCGAGTTCTTCCTGCACGACATCGCGGCCAGCAAGGTGCATGTCGAGGGCCTCGCGCGCATCGGTTTGCTCGCCGATGCCGAGGCCGATGCGATCACCGCCGAACTCGATGCACTCGCGCGCGACTTCGGCGATGGCCGCTTCGTGCTCGACGATCGATACGAGGATGGCCATTCGGCGATCGAAGCCCGTCTCGTCGAGCGCCTCGGCGACATCGGGCGCAAGGTGCACACGGGCCGCAGCCGCAACGACCAGGTACTGGTCGCGACGCGGCTCTGGCTGAAGGCGAAGCTCGAGCGGCTGGCCGTGCTCTGCCGCGAGAGCGCCGGTGCATGCCTCGAGCGTGCCGCCGGGGCGAGCCTGCCGATGCCGGGCTACACGCACCTGCAACGCGCGGTGGTCTCATCCACCGCGATGTGGTTCGCGGGCTTCGCCGAGGCGTTCATCGACGATGCCTGGCGCGCGCGCGACACGCTGGCGTGGATCGACGCGAACCCGCTCGGCACCGCCGCCGGCTTCGGCGTGAACCTGCCGCTCGACCGCGCCCATTCGACGCGCGCACTCGGCTTCGCGCGGATGCAGGCGAGCCCGGTCTACGCGCAGCTCTCGCGCGGCAAGTTCGAGATCGCGGCGCTCGATGCACTCGCCGGCGCGGTGCTCGACCTGCGGCGGATCGCATGGGACCTGTCGCTGTTCACGACCGCCGAGTTCGGCTTCGTGCGGCTGCCGCCCGAATACACGACGGGCAGCTCGATCATGCCGAACAAGCGCAATCCCGACGTGATCGAATTGATGCGCGCGACGCATGCGAGCGTCGCCGCAGCCCGCTGCGAGATCGAGCAGTTGCTGTCGCTGCCTTCCGGCTACCAGCGCGACCTGCAGTATTCCAAGGGCGCGGTCGTGCACGGTTTCGGACGCGGCCTCGGCGCGCTCGAACTGCTGCCCGGGCTGCTGCGGCGGCTCGAGTGGAATCCCGCGGCGATGCGCGCGGCGATCGAGCCTGCGATGCATGCGACCGATCTCGCGATCGAACAGGCGCTGGCCGGCGTGCCGTTTCGCCAGGCTTACCGCGAGGCTGCCGACGCAGCGCAAGGGCTTGCGCTGCGCACGCCCGAAGCCAGCCTCGCTGCGCGCACCTCCCCAGGTGCGGAAGGCGACCTGCGGCTCGCCGAGTTGAATGCACGCTGGCTGGCGCTCGCGCCCGGGGGCTAGCGCGTCGCGGGGCCGCGCCGCAGAATGTCGCGAGGGCGCACGCGTGCCGATGGTGGCGCGGCCATGCCGTCGCATGCGTCGTCAGGTACGCCAAGGAACTGATCGATGCCGGTGTCGCTGCCATCTTCCGCGCAAGACCGACTGCTGGTGTTCGCGCCGCATCCGGACGACGAAACCATCGCGACGGGCGGCTTGATCCAGAGGGCGCTGCGCGCCGGAGCACGCGTCGAGGTGCTGTTCGCGACCGACGGCGACAACAACCCGTGGCCGCAGCGCTGGCTCGAGCGCCGTTGGCGCATCGATGCGGACGCCCGCATGCGTTGGGGTGCGCGTCGGCGCGTCGAAGCGCGTGCTGCACTCGCACGGCTCGCCGTCGCGGACCATGTCGCCGACGCCCGCTTCCTCGGCTGGCCCGACCAGGGGCTGACCGACCTGCTGATGGACGATCCGCTGGCGCTCGCTGCGCTGCGTGATCGCATCACTGCTTTCGCGCCGAGCCACGTCGCACTGCCCGCACTCGGGGATGCGCACCCGGACCACAGCGCGCTGCACGTGATGGCGGAACTCGCGCTGCTGCAGGCAGGATCGCGCTGCGTTCGACTCGCGTACTGCGTGCACGGCGCATCGTCGGCCGACCCGCTTGAAGTCGCTCCCGATGACCACGCACGTGCGTCCAAACGCGCTGCGATGGAGGCCTACGCGAGCCAGCTTGCGTTGAGTCGCCGCCGCCTCGTCGGGCTGGCCGAACGCGTGGAAGCATTCGAGGCATCGGCTGCGGGCGCGGCAGGGATCGAAGGCAATCCCGCCTCGATCAC
>DAIOWG010000092.1:0-9954 GCA_036758645.1 Dokdonella sp.
ATCGTGCCGCGCTTCTGCGCGAGGCCCGAGACGAAGTTCATCGCATCGGTGAACAGCGGCAGCGTCTTCTCGAGGTTGATGATGTGGATCTTGCCGCGCGCGCCGAAGATGTACGGCGCCATGCGGGGATTCCAGTAACGGGTCTGGTGGCCGAAATGCACGCCGGCTTCGAGCATCTGGCGCATCGTGACTTGGGGCATTGCAGTAGTCCTTCATGAGGGAGCGGCAGCGGGCCTTTCCACGGTCGCCTGCACGAATTCGCGCGGACAACGGCGAGTGGGCTCGCGTGACGCTCCGGGGTTGGGCCTCCACGTACCCGCCGCGTGCGACTCCTTGCGGAGCACCCCGAACGCGGTGACGGTACGTGTGCGGATTCGGCTGGATCGCCGTAGCGGCCTTGCCGGATTGCCCGTCCGGCCGCATCTTCTCGTTTCCCGGCAACGACTTGCGAAAGTCCGCCGGTGAAACCATAGAATTATAGCCCGGGTGGCGCGCTCGCGCCACCATCGCCTTTGACCCGAGAGCCCATGCCCGTCACCGTCAAGACCCCCGAGCAGATCGAGAAGATGCGCGTCGCAGGACGCCTGGCCGCCGAGGTGCTGGAGTTGCTCGTGCCCCACGTGAAGCCGGGCGTCAGCACCGAGGAACTGGACCGGCTCGCGCACGAGCACATCGTGCGCGTGCAGGGCGCGATCCCTGCCAACGTCGGCTACAAGGGCTTCCCGAAGACCGTCTGCACCTCGGTCAACCACGTGATCTGCCACGGCATCCCGAGCCCGGGCAAGCTGCTCAAGGACGGCGACATCGTCAACATCGACGTGACCGTGATCAAGGACGGCTGGCACGGCGACACCAGCCGGATGTACTTCGTCGGCTCGCCCTCGGTGCTCGCGCGCCGCCTCGTCGACACCACGTTCGAAGCCATGATGCGCGGCATCGGCGAGGTCCGCCCGGGCGCGACGCTCGGCGACATCGGCCACGCGATCCAGCGGCATGCCGAATCGGCCGGCTTTTCGGTCGTGCGCGAGTACTGCGGCCACGGCATCGGGCAGGTCTACCACGAGGATCCGCAGGTGCTGCACTACGGACAGCCCGGTGCGGGCCTCAAGCTGCAGAAGGGCATGACGTTCACGATCGAACCGATGATCAACGCGGGCCGGCCGCACACGCGCCTGCTGCCCGACGGCTGGACCGTGGTGACCAAGGACCATTCGCTGTCGGCGCAGTGGGAGCACACGATCGCCGTCACCGACGACGGCCATGAAATACTGACGCCTTGGCCCAGCGCCGCCTGATCCGATGCTGCCGGCGCGTCGCCCCGGCGCGCGTCCCGCCGGCGACGCGCTGACGCCATGCATGCGATCGCGCCCGTGCTGCCGGAGCTGCCACGACTGCCCGTGGCCATGCCGCGCAGCGGCGTCTCGCCGGCCGCGCGCATCGCGCTGCGGCAACTGCTCGGCGACGCGGACCGCGCGGCCGCCGCGGCGTTCCGGGACGGTGCCGACGCAACCGCGCTGCTGCGGTACCGTGCGCAGTCGGTCGAGCGCGTGCTGCTGCACGCGTGGCAGGCCTGCCTCGGTGAAGCGCCCGACTGCACGCTGTTCGCGGTCGGCGGTTTCGGACGCGGGTTGCTGTTCCCGCATTCCGACGTCGACGTGCTGGTGCTCGGCGAGGCCGACGCGCTCGCACGCCAGGTGCGCGCGCTGGAAGCCTTCTTCGCCTGCGCCTGGGACGTCGGACTCATGCCCGGCCACGCGGTGCGCACTCCGGCCCAATGCCGCGAGATCGCGCGCGCGGACGTCACCGTGTTCACCGCGCTGCTCGATGCGCGCGTGCTCGCGGGCGCGGTCGAGCCGGCACATGCGCTCGCGCAGCTCGTCGACGAACCCTCGATGTGGCCCGCATCCGCATTCCTCGACGCCAAGCGCAGCGAACAGGCGAGGCGCTTCGCGCGCTTCAACGACACTGCCTACAATCTCGAGCCGAACCTCAAGGAAGGGCCGGGCGGCCTGCGCACGATCGACCTGATGCGCTGGCTCGGGCGGCGCATCGCCGCGGCGCCCGACCTCGACGCGATGGTCGAGCAGGGCCTGCTCGATGCGACCGAGCGCGATGCGCTGGTGCGCGCCGAGGCGACCTTGCGGCGTCATCGCATCGCCCTGCATCTCGCCGCGGGCCGCGCGGAGGAACGCCTGCTGTTCGACCACCAGCGCCGGCTCGCGGCCGAGCTCGGCTTCGTCGACGAACACGCGACCAACCTCGCGGTCGAGCAGTTCATGCAGTCCTATTACCGCGCCGCGACGATCGTCGAGCGGCTCGGCGCGCAGCTGCTCGAGCGTTGCACCGAACTGCTCGAAACCGCGCCGGGGCCGCCGCGCGAGCTCGACCGCGATTTCCTCGCGATCGGCACGCGCATCGAACCGCGCGACGCGGGCTTGTTCCTCCGGCGTCCGCGCGCGATCGTCGACGTGTTCAGCGCCCAGCTCGACGATCCCGCCCTGCGCGGCCTGTCGTCGCAGACGATGCGCCTGCTGCAGCAGGCGCTGGCGCGCCACCGCAATGCATTCGCGCGCGACCCGCACGTGCTGGTGGCGTTCCTCGAGTTGCTGCGGCGCGGCGCGCCGGCGGTCGAGGTGATGGCGCGCATGAACCGCCACGGCGTGCTCGCGGCGATCCTGCCTGCGTTCCGGCAAGTGGTCGGGCGCATGCAGTACGACCTGTTCCACGTCTACACCGTCGACGAGCACACGCTGCGCGTGCTGCGCAACGTCGCGCGCTTCGGCGATGCCGCCGCGCGCGAGGAGTTCCCGCATGCGGCGGATGTCCACGCCGCGCTCGAGAAGCCCGAATTGCTGCTGCTCGCGGCGTTGTTCCACGACATCGCGAAGGGGCGAGGCGGCGACCACTCGGTGCTCGGCGAAGAAGAGGCGCGCGCGTTCTGCGCGCGGCTCGGCCTGCCGCAGGCGGAGATCGACCTCGTCGCGTGGCTCGTGCGCTGGCACCTGCTGATGAGCGTCACCGCGCAGCGCCAGGACATCGCCGATCCCGACGTCGTGCACCGGTTCGCCACGCAGGTCGGCTCGCGCGAGCGGCTCGACCACCTCTACCTGCTCACGATCGCGGACATCGCGGGCACCAATCCGAAGCTGTGGAACGAATGGAAGGCGCGCCTGCTCGCCGACTTGCATGCGGCCGCGCGCTACGCGCTGCGCGCCGGGCTCGAGCAGCCGCCGCAGGCCGCCGCGCGCGGCGCGGCCTGCCGCGAGGCGGTGCGCGCGCAGCTCGTGCAGGAAGGCATGCCGCCCGCGCGTGCGGACGGAGTGCTCGCCTGCCTGCCGCCGCGCAGCTTCCTGCGCCACCGCGTCGAGGTACTCGCATGGCAGGCACGCACGATCGCCGCGGCGCCGGCCGGCGCCCTCGTCGTCGCGACCCTGCCACGCTCGCGGCGCGCGGGTGCGATGCTGTTCGTGTGCGCGCCCGACCACGACATGCTGTTCGCCGCGATCACCGCGACGCTGGACAGGCTCGGCTTCAACATCGTTTCGGCGCGGCTGCTGGTTGGCGACGATGCGCGCATGTTCGCGACCTTCGACCTGCTCGACGCAGGTGGCGACGTGGATGGCGAAGCGGGGCGCGCCGAGCGGTTGCAGGCGGAGCTCGCGCGCGTTCTCGGTGCGCGCGAACTGCATGCGCGCGTCACGCGGCGCGGCCTGCCGCGCCGCTTGCGCCACTTCCAGCGTGCGCCACGCGTCGAGTTCAGCGAGCGCGACGGAGCGACCCAGCTCGCGCTGGTGTGCAGCGACCGGCCCGGACTGCTCGCGGAGGTCGCGCAGGTGCTGCACGCGGCCCGCGTGCGCGTGCACGACGCGCGCATTGCGACCTTCGGCGAGCGTGTGGAAGACTTCTTCGTCCTCACCGGCGAATCGGGTACGGTCCTCGGCGATGCCACGCGCGAGGCGTTGCAGGCGGCGTTGCTCGCTCGCCTCGGTCCCGACGCGCCACGAACCAGCGAGTGAACCCCGCATGCACGACCTGCAACCCCTGATCGACGACGCCTGGGAACGCCGAGCGGACTTGTCCGCGTCGGAACTCCAGTCCCTGATGCCGGCGCTCGAGCGCGTGCTCGACGCACTCGAATCGGGCGAGTGGCGCGTCGCCGAACGCGTGGAGGGCGGCTGGACCGTGCACCAGTGGCTCAAGAAGGCGGTGCTGCTCTACTTCCGGGCCAGCGGCAACCGCGTGATGGACGGCGGACCGATGTCCGCGTTCGACAAGGTGCCGCTGCGCTTCACCGACGCGCGCGAGGACGCGTTCCGCGCCACCGGCGCGCGCGTCGTGCCCGGCGCGCTGGTGCGCCGAGGCGCGCACGTCGCGCGCGATGTCGTGCTGATGCCGAGCTACGTCAACATCGGCGCATGGGTCGGCCCCGGCACGATGGTCGACACCTGGGCCACGGTCGGCTCCTGCGCGCAGATCGGCGCGAACGTGCACCTTTCGGGCGGCGTCGGCATCGGCGGCGTGCTCGAGCCCTTGCAGGCGAATCCGACGATCATCGAGGACGACTGCTTCATCGGCGCGCGTTCGGAGGTGGTCGAGGGCGTGGTCGTCGAGCGCGGCAGCGTGATCGGCATGGGCGTGTTCCTTGGGCAGTCGACCAGGATCTACGACCGCGCGACCGGCGAGGTCTTGTACGGCCGCGTGCCGGCCGGCAGCGTGGTCGTCGCCGGCTCGCTGCCCGCGGCCGACGGCAGCCACGGCCTGTATGCGGCGATCATCGTCAAGCGCGTCGATGCGAAGACGCGCGCGAAGACTTCGATCAACGAATTGTTGCGGGCTTGAGGGCGAGGGACGAGGGCGCGGGGCAGGGCCTGCCCACGCGGTCATGCAATGCCTGCCGCGCCGCCGCTTCACCTGCACGCCCAACGCCGCCACAATTCCATTCCTAGACCCTCGACCCTCGACCCTCAGCCCTCAGCCCTCAGCCCTCAGCCCTCATGCAAGCCACCCTCTACGGCCTCGACACCTGCGACACCTGCAGGAAGGCGCGCAACTGGCTCGATCGCTCGGGCGTCCCGTACGCGTTCATCGATTACCGCGCGCTTCCGATCCCTGCGTCCGAGCTCAAGGCATGGTCGAGCGCGCTCGGCGGCTGGGATGCCTTCATCAACCGGGCATCCACGACCTGGCGCAGTCTGCCGGTCGCGCGCAAGTCGCCCGGCAGCGATGCCGAGTGGACGCTGTTGCTGAAGGAGCATCCCGCGCTGATCCGTCGACCGCTCGTCGTCACCGACGACGGCCAGCTGCGCCAGGGCTTCACTGATTCGGCGTTCAAGGCGCTGTTCGGTACCCGGCCCGGTCGCCGCGATGGCGGCTAGCGCGCCTGCAGAGGGGGACGTGCTCGCGCTCGCATGCGAGCTGATCCGGCGCGCATCGGTGACGCCCGACGACGCGGGTTGCCAGGAGATCGTCGCGTCGCGCCTTGCCGAGGCGGGTTTCGCGATCGAACGCATGCGACACGGCGAAGTCGACAACCTGTGGGCGACGCATGGCGAAGGTGCGCCGGTGTTGGTGTTCCTCGGCCATACCGACGTCGTGCCGAGCGGGCCGCTCGATGCGTGGACCAGCGCACCGTTCGAGCCCGTGCTCAGGGATGGCCGTCTTTACGGCCGCGGCGCGGCCGACATGAAGGGCAGCGTCGCCGCGATGGTGGTCGCGCTCGAGGCCTGCGTTCGCGCGCAGCCGGGGCACGCCGGCACGCTCGCGTTGCTGCTGACCTCTGACGAAGAGGGCATCGCGGTCGACGGCGTGCGGCGTATCGCCGAAGACTTCCGCCGTCGCGGCCAGCGCATCGATGCCTGCCTGGTCGGCGAGCCCTCGTCGAGGCAGCGGCTCGGCGACCTGATCCGGGTCGGACGCCGCGGCTCGCTGACCGGGCGACTGCGCGTGCGTGGCGTGCAGGGGCATGTCGCGTATCCCGACAAGGCGTCCAATCCGATCCATGCATTCGCACCCGCGCTGGCCGCGCTCGCGGCGGAACGCTGGGATGAGGGCGACGATGCGTTCCCGCCGACCTCGTTCCAGGTTTCGAACCTCGGCGCGGGCACCGGCGCCGACAACGTGATTCCGGGCGAGCTGCGCGCGGCATTCAACTTCCGCTACGGGACCGCGAGCAGTGCGGGGTCATTGCGCGCGCGCGCAGAGGCGATCCTGCGCGCCTACGGCGTCGATTTCGAGATCGACTGGTGGCTGTCGGGCGAGCCGTTCCTGACCCGCGCCGGCGCGCTATGCGAGGCGACCGTCTCGGCGATCCGCACGCATTGCGGCATCGAACCCGAGCAGAGCACGGGCGGCGGTACTTCCGACGGCCGCTTCATCGCGCCGCTCGGCGCCGAGGTGGTCGAACTGGGGCCGTGCAACGCGAGCATCCATCAGGTCGACGAGCACGTCGCGGTGGCCGAGCTCGAGGCGCTGCCGCGGCTCTACGCGGGGATCGTCGAGCATTGGCTTGCGCTCGCGTCGTGACCGCTGCAGCGGCCGAGCTGGACTGTTTGCGTCAGAGTCGATTGCATCCTGCAGGGAGGTCGTGCCGATGATCCGATTGCTGCTGGTCCTGATTGCACTGTGGTCGTCGGGCGTCGTGCTCGCGGCCCAGCCATCCGGGGATCTCCATCTCACGCAGTCGTGGCGGGTTTCGCTCGATGCTCGGGGTACCGTCACGCGGCTCGACGCGATCGGCGGACTCGAACCCGAGGTCGCCGCACCGCTCGAACATGCGATCGGTGGCTGGCGCTTCGAACCCGGGCGCGTCGACGGCGTCGCGGCACCGACCGAGACCACGCTGACGCTCGACGTCAGCTTCGTCCCCGGGGATGGCGACCGTTACACGATCCGCATCGACGACGCGCGCACCGGCGGGCACGTCGATCCGGAAAGCAGCCGGCGGCATTTCCCGCGCTTTCCGAACCAGGCGCTCAAGCGCGGACTGTTCGCGATGGTCGTGGTGAAGGTGGCCTACGACGAATCGGGCAAGGTGGTCGCGGTCGAACCGCAGGCGGACCTCGGCGTCAACGCGTCGCGTCCACTCGAGAAGGCGACCGTCGCGGCCGTGAGTCGGTGGGAGATCGAGCCCGAGCGCGTCGGTGGCCGCGCGGTTGCGTCGAGCCTGCTGCTGCCGGTCTGCTACTCGGTCGTCGCGGCCAACAGCACGCCGCCCGACTATGCCTGCGCATTCAAGTCCGCGGGCAGCACCTCGCGGATCGGCGAGGGTGACGCGCTCGCGATCGAGCCGGTCGCTCGCCTGCGCAGCGAGGTGATCGGCCGCGTGCTCTAGCCTCAGGCGGTCGCCGCGAGCATCTGCAGCTGGTCGGCCTGGTCCTCGCGCGTGAGCGCGTCGACGAGTTCGTCGAGGTCCCCTGCGATGATCTCGGGCAGGTGGTACAGCGTGAGGTTGATGCGGTGGTCGGTGATCCGGCCCTGCGGGAAGTTGTAGGTGCGGATGCGCTGGCTGCGGTCGCCCGAGCCGACCTGCAGCCGCCGCGATTCGGCCTGCGCGGCATTCTGCTTGCCGCGTTCCTCGTCGAGCAGGCGCGCCTTCAGCAGCGACAGCGCGCGAGCGCGGTTCTTGTGCTGGCTGCGTTCGTCCTGGCACTCGACCACGATGCCGCTCGGCAAGTGGGTGATGCGAATCGCCGAGTCGGTCTTGTTGACGTGCTGGCCGCCCGCGCCGGACGCGCGGAACGTGTCGACCTTGAGGTCGGCGTCCTTGAGTTCGATCTCGTCGACTTCGTCGAGCTCGGGCAGGATCGCGACGGTTGCGGCGGACGTGTGGATGCGTCCCTGGGCCTCGGTCGCTGGCACGCGCTGCACGCGGTGCGTGCCGGATTCGTACTTCAGCCGCGAATAGGCACCGCGGCCCTCGACGCGCGCGATCACTTCCTTGTAGCCACCATGCTCGCCGTCGCTCGAGGACAGCACCTCGACGTTCCAGCGGCAGCGCTCGGCATAGCGCAGGTACATGCGCAGCAGGTCGCCAGCGAAGATCGCGGCTTCGTCGCCACCGGTCCCGGCGCGGATCTCGAGGAACAGGTTGCCCTCGTCGCGCGGATCCTTCGGCACCAGCAGCAGGTTCAGTTCATGCTCGAGGCGTTCGCGCTCTGCCGCGAGTGCCTCGGACTCCTCCAGCGCGAGCTCGCGCAGTTCGGGGTCCTTCTGCATCGCGATCGACGCTTCGAGCGCCTTTCCGTTCCCCTCCCAGGCGCGCAGCGCGGCCGCGAGCGGCGCGAGTTGCGCGTGCTCGCGCGACAGCTCGCGCAGGCGCCTGGAATCGGCGAGCACGTCCGCGCTCGCGAGCAGGTGTTCGAGTTCTTCGTGGCGTTCGGCGAGCTGTTCGAGCTTGCGCTGGATGGTGGGTTGCATGGGAGCCGGGAATAGGGAATCGGGAATCGGAGGGGCCGGAAGCCGGGTGGCGGGGCGCTGCGGGGCTTCTAGCGATTCGCGATTCCCGATTCCCTGTTCCCGGCTCCTTCGAACAACCGCTCCGCCGCCCGAAGCAGGTCGTCGTCGCCGCGCAAGGCGGCGGTGCGCAGGTTCGCGCTCGGCGCATGCAGCAGCTTGTTGGTGAGCGTGTTGGCGAGGAAGGTGAGCGCTTCTTCGGCGGACTTGCCGCGCGCGAGCATCGCCTGCGCCTTCTGCAGCGCTTCGTCGCGATCCGCTTCGGCGCTGCGGCGCAGCTCCACCAGCGGATTGCGCAGGTCGAGCGTGCGCCACCAGCCCATGAAATGCTCGACCGACAGCTCGATCATCGCCTCGGCCTGGATCGCCGCCTCGCGCCGCGAGCGCAGGTTTTCGTCGATGATCCCGCGCAGGTCGTCGATCGTGTAGAGGTAGACGTCCTCGAGCGCGGCGACGCCGGGATCGATGTCGCGCGGCACCGCGATGTCGACCAGGAACATCGGCTTGCGCCGGCGTGCGGCGATTGCGGCGGCGACGTATTCGCGCGGCAACACCGGCTCGCGGCTCGCGGTCGACGAGATCACGATGTCCGCTTCGGCGAGGTGGCGCGGCAGGTCCGACAGCGCGATCGCGTAACCGCCGAAGCGCGTCGCGAGCACCTGTGCGTTCTCGAGCGTGCGGTTGGCCACGATCAGGCGTCGCACCTTCGACTCGGTCAGGTGGCGCGCGACCAGCTCGATCGTTTCGCCCGCGCCCACCAGCAGCACGCAGGCGTCGGCGAGGTCGGCGAACACGCGCTCGGCGAGTCGCACCGCGGTGAACGCGACCGAGACCGGATTGGATCCGATGCGGGTATCCGAGCGCACCCTCTTGGCGACCGCGAAGGTGTTCTGGAACAGGCGCTCGAGCGGCGCCTTCAGCGTCTGCGCCGCGCGCGCGCTCGCATAGGCGTCCTTGACCTGGCCGAGGATCTGCGGCTCGCCGAGCACCATCGACTCGAGTCCGGTCGCGACGCGGAACAGGTGGCGCACCGCGTCGGCGTCGGCGTGGCGGTACATGAATTCGTCGAGTCGCGCGCCTGCGAGCTCGTGGTGGCGATGCAGCCAGCCGCCGGGCACATGCTCGGCGCCGGCCTCGACGTTGCAGTAGATCTCGGTGCGATTGCAGGTCGAGAGGATCGCCGCCTCCTGCACGCCGGGCTCGGCCGACAGCGCCGCCAGCGCGGGCGTCGTCGCGTCGGCCGGAAACGCGACGCGCTCGCGCAGCGCAAGCGGGGCGGTCTGGTGGTTGAGTCCGAGGGCAATCAGCGCCATGGTGGAGGCAGGCAGGATCTCGCGGAGTTCGGTCGCCATCCGCGCCGGGGTCGCGTGCGAATCGGCTAAGCTAAGCCGGCGCAGCGTCGCCTGCCGCAGGCGGTCCGGATTGTGCGGGCGCGGACCTGCGATATCAAGCAAGACAAGGCTTTGCATGCAGTGTGTGACTGATTCCCGTTCGATCGCCGCG
>DAIOWG010000093.1:0-9930 GCA_036758645.1 Dokdonella sp.
GTCGATGCGCGGGCCGCCCGCCACGGGCGCGGGCTGGCGCAGCGCGTCCTCGAGCGCTTCGACGCCGCACAGTCCGCAACCACTGCGGCCGGAAAGATTGCGCCGCCGCTGCGCGAGCGCCGCCGCGCGCGCCGGCGGGATGCGCAGGCGCAGCTCGATGCCCTCGAGCAGCGCGTGCCGCCCGAGCACCTCGAGTTCGTCGACGCGATCGATCACCGCCTCGCTCAGCGAGAAACCGAGCGCGAGTTCCTCGAGATCGCGCGGCGTCGCCATCATCACGACGTGCGGCGCGCCGTTGTAGACGAGCGCGACCGGCACTTCTTCGGCGATGCAGTCCTGCTCCAGCAGCAGGTGGCCGTCGCGCCAGCGCCGCACCTCGCGCAGCACGCTGCCGTCCGACGGCATCATCGGGTCAGTCGTGCGCGCGTGCATCGCCCGTGTCCGGCAGCAGCGCGCGCTGGCGGCGGTCGCTCGCGTGGAAGCGCCGCTGCCATTCCGACGGCTGGCTCACGCGCACGACTTCGACCGCGGTGACCTTGTACTCGGGGCAATTGGTGGCCCAGTCCGAGTTCTCGGTCGTGATCACGTTCGCGCCCGAGCCCGGGAAGTGGAACGTCGTGTAGACGACCCCCGGTTGCATGCGCTCGCTGATGCGCGCGCGCAGCACCGTCTCCCCCGCGCGGCTCGCGACGCCGACCCAATCCCCGTCCACGATGCCGCGCGATTCCGCATCGTGCGGATGGATCTCGAGCCGGTCCTCGTCGTGCCAGAGCGTGTTCGGCGTGCGGCGCGTCTGCGCGCCGACGTTGTACTGGCTCAGGATGCGGCCAGTGGTCAGGATCAGCGGGTGGCGCGCATTGACCTTCTCGGAGGTCGGCACGTACTCGGTCACGAGGAAGCGACCCTTGCCGCGCACGAACTCGCCCACGTGCATGGTCGGCGTGCCCGCGGGCCGGGCCCGATTGCACGGCCACTGGAGGCTGCCGAGTTCGTCGATGCGCGCGAAACTGACGCCTTCGAACGTCGGCGTCAGGCGCGCGATCTCGTCCATGATCTCGGACGGATGCGCATAGTGCATCGGGTAACCGAGCGCGTTGGCGATCCGCTGCGTGATCTCCCAGTCGGCGAGCCCGTTGCGCGGTTCCATCACCTTGCGTACGCGCGAAATCCGGCGTTCTGCGTTGGTGAAGGTGCCGTCCTTCTCGAGGAAGGTCGAGCCGGGCAGGAACACGTGCGCGAACTTCGCGGTCTCGTTGAGGAACAGGTCCTGCACCACGACGCATTCCATTGCCGACAGCGCGGCGGTCACGTGCTGCGTGTTCGGATCGGACTGCGCGATGTCCTCGCCCTCGACGTAGAGCGCCCTGAACACACCGTCGAGCGCGGCCTCGAACATGTTCGGGATGCGCAGGCCGGGCTCGGCCTGCAACGGCACGCCCCAGGCGCGCTCGAACTGCGCGCGCACGCCATCGTCGGACACGTGCCGGTAACCGCTGAACTCGTGCGGGAACGAACCCATGTCGCACGAGCCCTGCACGTTGTTCTGGCCGCGCAGCGGATTGACGCCGACGCCTTCGCGGCCGAGGTTGCCGGTCGCCATCGCGAGGTTCGCGATCGCCATCACCGCGGTCGAGCCCTGCGCGTGCTCGGTCACGCCGAGGCCGTAGTAGATCGCGGCATGGGTCGCGCCCGCGTACAGGCGCGCGGCCGCGCGCACGTCGGCGGCCGGCACGCCGAGCTCCGATTCGAGCGCCTCGGGCGCGTTGCGCGGTTCGGCGACGAACGCGCGCCAGCGTGCGAACGCGTCGGGTTCGCAGCGCTCGGCCACGAAGGCCTCGTCGACGAGGCCTTCGGTCACGACCACGTGCGCGAGCGCGTTCAGCAGCGCGACGTTGGTGCCGGGGCGCAGCGCGAGATGGAAATCGGCCTCGACATGCGGCGTGCGCACGAGGTCGATGCGCCGCGGGTCGGCCACGATCAGCCGCGCACCACCGTGCCCATCGCCCTGGCGCAGGCGCCGCTTCATCTGCGACGCGAACACCGGGTGCGCATCGGTCGGGTTCGCGCCGATAACGAAGATCACGTCGGCCTGCATGACCGAGTCGAATGCCTGCGTGCCGGCCGATTCGCCGAGCGTGTTCTTGAGGCCGTAGCCGGTCGGGGAATGGCACACGCGCGCGCAGGTGTCGACGTTGTTGTTGCCGAACGCCGCGCGCACGAGCTTCTGCACCAGCCACGTTTCCTCGTTGGTGCAGCGCGAGGAGGTGATCCCGCCGATCGCGTCGCGCCCGTGCGTGGCCTGGATGCGGCGGAACTCCGAGGCGACGCGCGCGATCGCCTCGTCCCACGAAACCACCCGCCACGGATCGGAAATGCGCTCGCGCAGCATCGGCTCGAGGATGCGCTCGGGATGCGTCGCGTAGCCGGTCGCGAAACGGCCCTTGACGCAGGAATGGCCGTGGTTCGCCTTGCCGTCCTTGTCCGGCACCATGCGAACCAGCGTGTCGCCCTTCATCTCGGCGCGGAACGAGCAGCCGACACCGCAGTAGGCACAGGTCGTGACCGTGCTCGACGTCGCCTGGCCGTGCTCGACCAGCGAGGTTTCGAGCAGCGCGCTGGTCGGGCAGGCCTGCACGCAGGCACCGCAGGAGACGCACTCGGATTCGACGAAGGACTCGTCCTGGCTCGCGACCACGATCGAATCGAAGCCGCGACCCTCGATCGCGAGCGCGAGCGTGCCCTGCCGTTCGTCGCAGGCGCGCACGCAGCGCGAGCAGACGATGCAGGCGGCGGGATCGAAGCGGAAGTAGGGATTGGATGCATCGGGCGCGCGGAAGCGCGGGTTCGCCGCACCGTCGGCGAGCCGTGCCTGCACGTGGTTCGCGCCGGCGCGCGCATAACGAACCTCGGGCACGCCGACTGCTTCCACCACGCTCGCGAGCTCGCTGCGAAGTCCGGCGACCACCGCGTCGGCATCGAGCGGATGGTCGGAGAGGTAGAGTTCGAGCACCCCGCGCCGCAGCGCGTCGAGGCGCGTGCTGCGCGTGGCCACTCGCATGCCATCGGCGACCGGCGTCGTGCACGAGGCCGGGAATCCCCGCGCGCCTTCGATCTCGACGAGGCAGACGCGACACGAGCCGAACGCTTCCAGCAGGTCGGTCGCGCACAGGCGCGGGATCTCGACGCCGGCTTCGGCCGCCGCGCGCAGCACCGAGGTGCCGGCGGGCACCTCGACGGTGCGTCCGTCGATTTCCAGACGGACGCGCGTGGACGCGCCCGTAGCCGGAGTCCCGAAGTCGGTTTCGGCGATCGAGAGCATGGCCTACTCCGCGTTCGCGCCGGCGGTGCGCATGCGCATCATCTGAAATCCTCGGGGAAATGCCGCAGCGCGCTCTGCACCGGGTCCGGCGTCAGGCCGCCGAGCGCACACAGCGAGGCGTGGCGCATCGTGTCGCAGAGGTCTTCGAGCAGCGCGAGGTTGCGCTCGCGCTCGACGCCCGCGCGCACGTGGTCGAGCACCTCGACGCCGCGCGTCGAACCGATCCGGCACGGCGTGCACTTGCCGCAGGACTCGATCGCGCAGAATTCCATCGCGTAGCGCGCCTGCTCGAGCAGGTTCACGCTGTCGTCGAACGCGACGATGCCGCCGTGGCCGAGCATCGCGCCGACCGCGGCGAACGCCTCGTAGTCGAGCGGCGTGTCGAACAGCGACTCCGGGATGTACGCGCCGAGCGGACCGCCGACCTGCACCGCGCGCAGCGGCCGGCCGCTCAAGGAACCACCACCGAAATCGTGGAGGAGTTCGCGCAGCGTCGCGCCGAACGCGAGCTCGACGAGGCCGGTGCGCCTGAGGTTGCCCGCGAGCTGCAGCGGCAGCGTGCCGCGCGAGCGGCCGCTGCCATGGTCGCGGTAGTACGCGGCGCCGCGCGCGAGCACCAGCGGCACCGAGGCGAACGTGATCACGTTGTTGACGATCGTCGGGCGGCCGAACAGGCCCTTGATCGCGGGCAGCGGGGGCTTGAAGCGCACCTGGCCGCGGCGTCCCTCGAGGCTCTCGAGCAGCGCGGTTTCCTCGCCGCAGATGTAGGCGCCCGCGCCGAGCCGTACCTCGATGTCGAAACGGCGCCCGCTGCGCGCGATGTCGTCGCCGAGCCAGCCGGCCGCGCGCGCATTCGCGATCGCGGCCTCGAGCGCGCGATGCGCATGCGGGTACTCGCTGCGCAGGTAGACATAGCCCTGCTCGGCTCCGACCGCGAGCGCGGCGATCGTCATGCCCTCGAGCAGGCAGAACGGATCGCCTTCCATCAGCATGCGGTCGGAAAACGTGCCCGAGTCGCCTTCGTCCGCGTTGCAGACGATGAAGGGCCGGGATTCGGGATTGGCGTTGGATGATTCGGAAAGGCCGGACGCGGCAGCATCGAGCACGGTCTTCCACTTGATGCCGGCCGGGAACGCGGCGCCGCCGCGTCCGCGCAGCCCGGATTCGGTCACCGACGCGACGATCTCGGCAGGCGTCATCGCGAGCGCATTGCGCAGGCCGGCGTAGCCGCCGTGCGCGAGGTAGTCCTCGACATCGAGCGGATCGACGAGGCCGACGCGTGCGAAGCACAGTCGCTGCTGGCGCGCGAACCACGTGATCTCCTCGACCCGACCCCGCCGCAGCGCGTGCGCGCCGCCCTGCAGGAAATCCGCCTCGAACAATGCCTGCACGTCGGTCGCCGACACCGGGCCATAGGCGATGCGCCCCGCGGGCGTTTCGACCTCGACCAGCGGCTCGAGCCAGAGCATCCCGCGCGAGCCGTTGCGCACGAGGCGAACGGGCGAGCCGCGCGCTTGCGCTTCGGCCATGATCGCGTGTGCGACCGCATCGGCGCCGAGCGACAGCGCCGCCGCATCGCGTGGCACGTAGACCTTCAAGGCGCGACTCCGCGCCACTGCACGAGCAATGCATCGAAGCGCGCGGGCGTCACGTTCGCATGCAGTTCGGCGTCGTCGACGAGGATCGCCGGGCCCGAGCCGCAGTTGCCGAGGCAGTAGGCCGGCTCGAGCGTGACCGCGCCGTCGTCGCTGGTCGCGCCGAAGTCGATGCCGAGCGCGTGCTTCGCATGCGCCTCGAGCGTGCGCGCGCCGCGCGCCTGGCAGGCTTCCGCGCGGCAGATGCGCACGACGTGCCGGCCCGGGGGCGACTCGCGGAAATGGTGGTAGAAGCTCGCCACGCCATGCACCTCGGCGCGGCTCAGGTTCAGTTCTTGCGCGACCAGCGCAATCGCCGCAGGCGGCACGCAGCCGAGTGCATGCTGCACGGCGTGCAGCACCGGCAACAGCGCGCCGGGCCGATCGCGGTGGCTCGCGCAGGCCGCGCGCACGGCGGCGGCCTGCTCGTCCGGCAGCGCCTCGGCGCGCGGCGCGGGCATCGCCTGCGCGGGCTTCATGGCTACGGTCCTCCACGCCGCGACGGTGTCGTCGGCGTTCACGTGGCAAGGCCCCGACTTTGCACCAGCACGCGCGGGCCGACAACCGCTCAGCGCGAGGCGGCACTCGCGTGGCGCCGCAACAACGCGGCATGGTCCGGCAGGTGCACCGGCGTGCCGTCGCCATCGCACGCCCCGAGATCGCAGAGCACCCCGCTCAGCGCCGGCGTGCTCTGCACCAGCAGGTGGAACAGCACGTTCTGTTCGAGCGATCCGCGCACGCCGTCGGCGCCCGGACCCCGCGCGAACACGGCAACGTCGTCGCCGCCATGGCTTTCCGAGCCCAACGGCAGCGTCGCTTCCTGCAGGTAGTCCGGATCGCCGGTGTCGACCTGCGAAAGGTCCGGGCGCCCGGCCGCGGCGGGAGCCTGGCGCGCGGGTTCGTGCGGGTAGCGCTTGGGTCCTTCGGCCTGCAGGTCGGAGGCCCCGGCATGGCCGGGCCCGTTCGCATAGCCCAGCGTCGTGTAGGGAAGACCCGTCGCGTCGCGCGCGAGCATGCCGTCCGCGCCCTGCACCTTGCCGAGGATCGGGTTGCCGCGCGCGGGATAGCCCGCGAACGTCAGCGTGTGGGCGTGGTCGGCAGTGACGAGGATCAGCGTGTCCCGGGCCGATGTCGCATCGACCGCCGCCTGCACGGCTTCGGCGAATTCGATCGTCTCGTCGAGCGCGCGATACGCGTTGCCTGCATGGTGCGCATGATCGATGCGCCCGCCCTCGACCACCAGCACGTAGCCGCGCGCATCGCGCGCGAGCAGCGCGACCGCGGTGCGCGTCATCGCCGCGAGGTCGGGCTCGCCGCCTTTGTCGGCCGCGCGCTCGTGTTCATAGCGCATGTGCCCGGGTTCGAACAGGCCGAGCAGACGCGTGGTGCGCGCGGGATCCACCGAGTCGAAGCCGTGCCTGTCCCAGACGTAGCGTCCGCCGTGCTTGCGCCATTCGGCGACCAGATCGCGCCCGTCCTTGCGCCGGCCGGTCCGGGACGGATATTCGGGATCCGGTTGCGTCGCCGGAAGGAAGCCGCGGCGTCCGCCGCCGAGCACGACATCGAGTCCGTCGCCGAACGGGAACTCGATGAGCTGGCGCGCGAAATCGACGCAGCCCTCGGCGCGTGCCGTCGGCGAGAGTTCGGAATCGTCTTCCCAGCCGCGCTCGGTGAGGTGGCCGTAGGTCGCGGCGGGCGTCGCATGCGTGACGCGCGCGGTGGTCACGACGCCGGTTGCGAGCCCCGCGACCTCGGCCAGTTCGAGCAGCGTGATGCGCTCGTGGCCGCGCGCTGCGGCGCAGTCGCCGCGCGCGGGCACCTGGTCGATGCCGATCACGCCATCGCGCGTCTTCACGCCACTCATGATCGCGGTCATGGTGCCGGCCGAGTCGGGCGTCTGGTAATCGGTCTCGTAGGTGCGCGCGAGCGCGGTGGCCGGGAAGCGTTCGAACGCAAGGCGATTCTCCTCGCCGCTTGCGCCCTTGCGCTGGCCATCGAGGATGCGCGCCGCGGTGATCGTCGCGATGCTCATGCCGTCACCGAGGAACACGATGAGGTTGCGCGCGCGCGGCGCGCCGGCCAGGTTCGCGTGCGCGGTCGCGGCGCCGTTCGCGAACCACGACTGCGGCGATTCAGCGCCCGCCGCTGCCTGCGTGGCGGGCGCCGCGGACACCTGCGCCTCACGCGGCGGCAACGGTGCGCAAGCGCTCGCGAGCACGCAGGTTCCGCACGCGAAAAGGCCAACGAGTCGCATCTGTGATCGCCTCCCGGCGCGGCGCCGACGGCCACGCGCAGGCCCCAGTATCGCGGCCCTCGTGACACGCGCATGACGACTGCATCGCAGACCGCGAAGGTGACGGCACGCGATGGCCGCGAGTCGGAGCGACGCGAGCCATGCGGGCGCGCGGTGATCCGGCGAAGTCCGCTTCGGCCCCCGTACGCGCTACGATGCGCGACTTCGCCGTGCGCTCCCCATGTCCAAGCCCTACGACCGCGCCTATTTCGACAAGTGGTACCGCTCGCCGCGCCACCGCGTCGGCTCGCGCGCGCAACTCGCGCGCAAGGTCGCGCTCGCCGTGCACCTGGCCGAGTACTACCTCGCGCGACCGATCGGCAACGTGCTCGACGTCGGTTGCGGCGAGGCGCCGTGGCGGGCCGAGTTGCTGCGGCTGCGGCCCGCGCTCGAGTACCGCGGACTCGACTCCAGCCCGTACGTGGTCGCGCGCCACGGCCGCCGGCGCAACATCGGGCTCGCGCGCTTCGGAGACCTGGCGCAATTGCGCTTCGACAGCCGCTTCGATCTGGTCGTCTGCAGCGACGTGCTGCACTACGTCGATGCGAGAGAGCTCAGGCGCGGCCTGTCGGGCTTCGGCGAGCTGCTCGAAGGCGTCGCGTTCCTCGAGCTGTTCACCTCGCGCGATGCGGTCGACGGCGATCGCGAAGGTTTCATCGCCCGCGCGCCGGAATGGTACCGGGCACGCTTCGCCGAGGCCGGGCTGCTCGCCTGCGGTTCGCACGCCTATCTCGGTCCGCGCCTGATGCGCTCGGTCGCGGCGCTCGAGTGCCTGCCCGCGCCGCGACCCGATGCCGCGGCTGCGCCTCGACGTCGCGCGCGGCATAGTACGCAGCGCATGCCGGGCCGCACGCCCGCACGCTGAAGCAACGGAGGATGCAATGCTCGGCAAGATCCTGATCGTCGTGGCGCTGGTCGCGATCGTCTACAACCTCGGCGCGGGCCTCTACTACATGATGGTCGACAAGGGCGGCAGCGATCGCACGCTGAAGGCGCTCACGCGCCGCATTGCGATCTCCGTCGGCCTGATCCTGCTCGTGATCTTCGGCATCTGGATGGGCTGGATCCAGCCGCACGGCATCAACGGGTGAACGCGGTGCGCGCGCGCGTCGTGCTGGCGTCGTTCGGATGGCTCGTGCTGCCTGCAGCCGTCGCGGGCGGCGCGCTCGCGGACGATCTCGAACCGCACCTCGCCGCGTGCGCGGCGTGCCATGGCGAACGCGGCGTCGGCGCGAGCGGCGCCGAGTACGTGCCCCACCTCGCCGGCAAGCCCGCCGGTTACCTGTTCGAGCAACTCGCAGCGTTCCGTGATGGCCGCCGCACGAATGCGCAGATGACGTGGCTCGTGCAGTTCGCCGACGATGCGTGGCTGCACGAGATCGCGCGCCACTACGCCGTGCAGCCGCCGCGCACGCGCGCCGCCGATACCGGGGCGCGGCAACTCACCGACGCGATGCGCGCGACCGCCGAACGCCTCGTGTTCGAAGGCGACCCCGCGCGCGGCGTCGATGCCTGCAGCGCCTGCCATGGTCGCACCTTGACCGGGCTCGAACCCGGCATCCCGGCGCTGGTCGGGTTGCCGGCCGAGTACATCATCGCGCAGATCGGCAACTGGCGTGACGGCGTGCGGCGCGCACGCGCACCCGATTGCATGGCCGACATCGCGAACGCGATCGCCCCGGGTGACGTGCGCGCGGTCGCGACCTGGCTTTCGCAGCAGGCGCATGCGGATGGCGAGCCGCCGGCGCCCGCGGGTTCATTCGTGCCGCCGAGCGCGTGCGGCAGCCTCGCGCATGCGGATGACCCGCGATGAGCCGGCGCGCACTCGGCTGGACGCTGCTTGCGCTCGCGCCGCTGCTGCTGCTCGCGCTCGCGATCGGCGGCGTGCTGCTCGCGCGCCAGGGCGGCCTCGCGCCGTATCGCGTTCCGACGGTCGAGCGCACGGTGGTCGCGTCGTCGCCCGCGCTGCTGGCCGAAGGCGAGTACCTCGCGCGCATCGGCAACTGCGCGACCTGCCACACGACGCACGGCGGCACGCCGTACGCGGGCGGACGCGCATTCCGCACGCCCTATGGCACGATCCACAGCACCAACCTCACGCCGGACCCGCGCAGCGGCATCGGCGAGTGGTCGTTGGCCGAGTTCCGGCATGTGATGCGCCATGGCGTCAGCCGCAACGGGGTGCTCTATCCCGCATTTCCGTATGCGCACTTCGCGCTGCTCGCCGACGCCGACCTCGATGCGCTGTACGCATTCCTCGCGAGCCTGCCCGCGAGCGCGAGCGCGACGCCGCCGAACCGGCTCCAGTTCCCCGCGAGCTGGCGACCCGCGCTGGTCGGCTGGCGCATGCTGCACCATCGGCCGGGCGATCCCGCGTTCGGCGCCGACCAGCCTGCTCCGTGGCGTCGCGGGCGCTACCTCGTCGACGGCCTCGGGCATTGCGCGATGTGCCACGGCACGCGCGGCGAACGCGGTTCGTTGCCGCCCGAGGGCTATCTCGCCGGCGGCACGATTCCGGGTCTCGCCTGGTACGCGCCGTCGCTCGACCAGCGCCAGCTCGCGCGCTATTCGGAATCCGAACTTGCGGCCTACCTGCGCGACGGCACTTCGCCGCACGGCGACGCCTACGGCCCGATGGCCGAAGTGGTGTACCAAAGCCTGCGCCACCTGCGCGAGGACGATGC
>DAIOWG010000094.1:0-9923 GCA_036758645.1 Dokdonella sp.
ACGGCGTCGGTCCGCAGGACATCGGCATCGACGCGTTCGAAAAACTGCTCGGCGAGGGCGAGGTCAAGGAGGTCATCCTGGCCACGAACCCGACCGTCGAAGGCGAGGCGACCGCGCATTTCCTCGGCGAGGTCGCGGCGCGCTTCGGAGTGCGCGCCTCGCGCATCGCGCACGGCGTGCCGGTGGGCGGCGAACTCGAATACGTCGACGGCGGCACGCTCGCGCACGCGCTCGCGGGACGGCAGGCGCTGTCCTGATCTGGATCGAGTCCAGCCTGGAGCGGGTCGCGACCGCGGCGGCCGAAAAAACCTAACTTTTCGCAGGCTGCCCGCCAGTTGGCGGGATGCGATCGTTCGCTCCGTCGACGCCACCGACCGAGGAACGAACGATGTCCGAGTACTTTCCGCTGCCGCTCAGCGGCACCGAGCCTCCGCTGTCGGACCTCGAGCGAACGGTGCAGGACAACGTGCACCGGTATGCGGTCGAGGTGATGCGGCCGATCGGACCGGTGCTGGACAGGCTCGACGCGGATGCGGCGATCGCCGCGGGTTCGCCGCTCTGGGCCGCGATCGGCAAGGCGGCCGACCTCGGCCTGTCGATCACGGCGCTGATGGAACTGCCCCCGGTCGAGCGCGTGAGGCTGCTTGCGATCGCCACCGAGGAACTCGCCTGGGGCGACGGCGGCCTCGGCGGCGTCATCCTCTGCAGCAACTTCCCGGTCATGTATTCGCTGCTCGCGGGCAACCACGCGATGGCCGAGTACTGCGAGGGCAAGCTCGGCTGCTGGGGCATCACCGAGCCCGACCACGGCAGCGACATGCTCGACGCCACCGGCGCGATCGCCGCGCCGAACGGCCACTACGGCAGGCCCAATTGCACGGCGCGGATCGTCGGCGACAAGGTCGTCGTCCACGGCCAGAAGTCGGCCTGGGTCTCCGGCGCGATGACGGCGCAGGTCTGCGCGCTCTTCTGCCACTACCAGGACGACGGTGAACGCGCGCGACCCGGCGTCGCAGTCATCGTGCCGCTCGACCTGCCGGGGGTGAGCCGGGGCAAGCCGCTCGACAAGCTCGGCTTCCGCGGCTTGAACCAGGGCGAACTCTATTTCGACGAAGTCGAGGTGCCGATCGCGCACCTGCTCGCGGGGCCGGACCAGTACGCAGATCTCGCGTATCGGATGCTCTGCGAGGCGAACCCGCACGTCGCGGTGTGTGCCGTGGGCCTCGGGCGTGCGGCGTTCGAGTACGCGTGGGAGTACGCGCACCGTCGCCGGCAGGGCGGGGTGCCGTTGATCCAGCACCAGCACGTCCGTATCCGGCTGTTCGAGATGTTCCGCAAGGTCGAGGCCGCCCGCGCGCTCGCACGGCGGGTCATGGAATACAACGCAACCGCGGCGCGCCCGTCGATGCTGGCCTCGACCTCCGCCAAGGTCACGGCGACCCAGGCGGCCTTCGAGGTTGCCTCCGACGCCCTGCAGATGTTCGGCGGCTATGGCCTCAGTCGCGAATACCCGATGGAAAAGCTTTTCCGCGATGCGCGCTCGCTGCTCGTGGCGGACGGCAACAACGAGGTGCTCGCCATCAAGGGCGCCGCGGACCTCGTCAACCCGGATTGGCTGCAGGGGCACGCCGCATGAGGATGAACGCTTACGTGGCGGGTGTCGGCATGACCAAATTCGGCCGGCACCTCGATCGCACGCTCAAGGGGCTGGCCGGCGAGGCGATTCGTGCGGCCCTGCAGGACGCCGGGATGGCGCCGGCGGCTCTGCAGGCCGCGTGGATGGGCAACGCGGCGGCCGGCGTCGTCACGGGCCAGGAGATGATCCGCGGCCAGGTGGCGCTGCGCGAGATCGGCATCGGCCGGATCCCGGTGGTGAACGTCGAGAATGCTTGCGCATCGTCCTCGACGGCGTTCCAGCAGGCCTGCGCGATGGTCACGGCGGGACTGTACGACGTCGTGCTGGCCTGCGGCAGCGAGAAGCTGTACCACGAGGACAAGGCCCGCAGCTTCGCGGCGTTCACGAGCGCGGTCGACGTCGAGGACCCGGACGGTGCACTGAATATGTTGCGGCGCATGGCTGCCGAGACCGGTGTGACGCTCGATCCCGCGAGCATCGGCGTCAACCGCTCCATCTTCATGGACATCTACTCGGTGATGGCGCTGAACCACATGGCGAAGTACGGCAGCACGCGGGAGCACTTCGCCATGGTCACGGCGAAGAACTCCTTCCACGGCAGCATGAACCCGCGTGCACAGTTCCAGGAGGTCATGAGCGTCGCCGACGTGCTTGCGGCGCGCACGATCGTGGCGCCGCTGACGCTACCGATGTGCTCGCCGATCGGCGACGGGGCGGCCGCGGTGATCCTGGTCAGTGAACGCAAGGCACGCGAACTGGGGCTCGCGCGCAACGTGAAGGTCACCGCCTCCGCGCTCGTCTCGGGCTGGGACATGTCGGGGCCCGATGAATCGGTCGGCGGGCTCGCCGCGCGTCAGGCCTATGATGCCGCGGGCGTCGGCCCGGACGATCTCTCGTGCCTCGAACTGCACGACGCCTCGGCGCCGTCGGAGATCGTGGCGTACGAGTACCTCGGGCTCTGCGGACTCGGCGAGGGCACGCGCCTGCTGGAGACCGGGGCGACACGGCTCGGCGGACGCGTTCCCGTGAACACGTCCGGGGGGTTGCTGCGGAAGGGCCACCCGGTAGGCGCCACAGGGTGCGCCCAGATCGTCGAGTTGACCGAACAGTTGCAGGGCCGCTCCGGTCGCCGACAGGTCCAGGGCGCGCGCATCGCGCTGGCCCACAACGGCGGCGGCGCGATCGGCACGGACGCTGCAGCGACGGTCGTGACGATCCTGCAGCAGGTCGACTGACATGGCGGTCAGTTACGATCCCCTGACCCTCGCGGGCGTCGTGCAGCAATGGGCGGGGCGCAAGCCGGACCTCGAGGTCCTCGTGGTCGAGGGCGCGGGCGTTCGCGACGACGAGGTGCGCACCTACGCGCGGCTCTGGGACAACGGCCGCAGCCTCGCCGCGGGCCTGCGCAAGCTCGGCGTACGGCCGGGCGACATGGTCGGCACGCTGCTCGCGAATCACGCGGAATTCGTCGACCTGATGGTGGCCGGCGCACTGCTCGGCTGTGCGCTGGTGCCGATCGATCCGCGCACGAAGGGCGAGAAACTCGTCTACATGCTCTCGGCCGCGCACTGCCGGGGCGTCATCGTCGCCGACTACGCGGCGACCGGGTTGCTCGAGGTGCGGGAACGCGTTCCGGAAGTGCAGTGGGTCGTCGGGCTGCCGACCGACGAGGCCCGTGCGACGACTGCGCACCTGCAGGCGCTCGGTGTCCGTCCCTACGGGGAAGTGGCCGCCTGTGATCCCGGGACGAGCGAATTGCCTGGCTCGGCCCCGGACAGCCCGATGGAACTGATCTACACCTCGGGGACCACCGGCGATCCCAAAGGGATCGTGCTCACGCACCGGCGTTACTGCGAGACGTCGCGGATGACGCCCGCGATATTCGGGTTCGGTCCCGACGACAGGCTCTACTCGGGCTTGTCGCTGACGCACGCCAACGCCCAGTGCATCACGCTCGGCACCTCACTGGTCAACGCGATTCCGTGCGTGCTGTCGCGGCGTTTCTCGAAATCCAGGCTGTGGGACATCACGCGCAAGTACGGCTGCACGAATTTCACGCTGCTCGGTGGCATGACGACCGCGGTCTACGCCGAGCCGCCGAAGCCCACCGACGCGGACAACCCCGTACGCAGCATCATCTCGGCGGGCATGCCGGCCGCGATCTGGGACGAGTTCCGGCGACGCTTCGGCGTCGAGCTCTACGAGTTCTACGGCGCGGCGGAGGGCGGCCTCACCGGCAACCCGCCGGGCGTGGGGCCGGTCGGCAGCATCGGCAGGCCCATTCCTTCGCTCGTGCACCGCATCGTCGACGACCAGGGCCACGACGTGCCTCGCGATGCCCTTGGCGAACGCGTCGGGGAAATCCTGTTCCGGCCCAAGGACGGCTCGCCGCTGGTGGTCGAGTATTACGGCCAGCCCGAGGCGAGCGCGAAGAAGTGCGCCGGCGGCTGGCTGCACATGGGCGACGTCGTGCGCGAGGACGCCGACGGCTGGCTCTACTTCCTCTATCGCAAGGGCAGCGGCATACGCCGCAACGGTGAATTCATCGGCACGGCGTTCGTCGAAAAAACCATCGCCGAGGTGCCCGAAGTCGACGACGTCTACGTCTACGGCATTCCGTCGGCGAATGGCGTGCCCGGCGAGAAGGACGTGGTTGCCGCGGTGGTGCCGAAGGATCCGGACCTCGGCGCCTTCGACGTGCAACGCCTGTTCCGGATCTGCCGCGAGCGGCTCGAGCCGGGTTTCGTGCCGAGCTACGTGCAGCTGCTGCACCTGATCCCGAAGACGGCCTCGGAGAAGCCCCAGGACCGGTTCTTGATCGAGGCCTTCAGCAACGACCCACGAGCCGTGCACACCGAGGCCCGGTGACGAACACACACAAGGCGGAGCCACCCATCATGTCCCTCGAACGCAAAGTCATCGTGTACGGCGGCAGCGGCTACACCGGCAAGATCATCGCCGAGGCGCTCGCTCGGCGGCGCATCCCCTTCTTCTTCGCCGGGCGTGATCGCACGAAGCTCGACAAGGCGCTCGGCGTCGTCCGCGAGCGTCTCGGTACCGAGGCGTGGCGACTCGATGCCGAGGTCGTCGCGGCCGGCGCCGACACCCAGGCCCTGCTGCCGCACTTCCGCAAGTGCTCCGTCGTGATCAATGTCGCCGGACCGTTCATGCAGGTCGCGTGGCCCGTGCTCGAAGCCGCGTTGCAGGCGGGGTGCCATTACCTCGACACGACCGGGGAGCAGGACTGGGTGCGCGAGATCGCCGAGCGCTACGGTCCACAGTTCGCTGCCAAGGGGCTGCTCATGGCCCCGGCGACGGCGTTCATGTGGACGGCCGGTGCGCTCGCCGCGGAGGTCGTACTCGAAGACCCGGAGATCGACTCGCTCGACATCCTCTACCAGGTCGACAACGCATTGCCGTCGGAGGCCTCGACCAAGTCGTTCCTGCGCATGGTCTGCAACCCGACCGGCCAGTACTATCTGGAAGGGGGCGAATACAAGAGCTGGCAGAACGACCTCGCGCACGAAGTCTTCGTGCCGTACCGCCACGAAAGAATGCGTGCGCACCCCTGGGGTGGCGCCTGCGAGCCCGTCTGGCTCAAGGGCCGCGTGCGCAACTGCAAGGTCAGAACCGTCGTCGGGGATCACGTGATCGACGGCATCCTGCAGGCGATCGGGGCCTTCAACGCGCAGTCGTCCGGTCTTGACCAGGCGGGCAAGGAGGCGCTCACCAACGCGATCGGCGACCAGATCAACACCGGCGAACCTCCGAAGGACGATGTCGATGTGCAGCGTGGCGTGATCGTCGTATACGGCCAGGGCCGCACGAAAACGTGCCGTTACGTCATGAACCTCTCGGCCGCATATTCGTGGACCGGCGAGCTGTGCGCCGAGTCGGCGCAGCAGATCATGGCGGGACAGCTACGGCGACCGGGGTTCCAGTCCGCGGCGACCGCGTTCGATCATCGCCGCCTGATCCGGACGTTCAACCTGCTCGGCTACTGCAGTGCATTGCCCAACTGAGTTCCGCGGGCGGCCGTGGCGCTGCCTGGAGGCGCAGGCATGAATGTGGCGGTCGCTGGGACGCGTCCGCTGCTGTACGCCGCCGCGGCGTTCAACCTCGGGGCCGCGCTGATCCTCGTCCCCTGCGTGCGTATGGCGCCGCAAGTGCTGGGGCTCGACGCGATGGGCGCCAGCCAGCGCCTGTATGCGGATCTCGCCGCGTGGCTGATCGCCTGCTTCGGGCTCGGGTATGCCCTGGCCGGCGTCGATTTCCGTCGGTTCTGGCCATGCGTGGCGCTGGGCACGGTCGGCAAGGCCGGAGTCGTGGTGCTCGCCGCCGCGTACGTGGCCTCGGGCGCCGCCGGTCCACTCGTGGCAGCGCTGGCGTCGGGCGATGCGGTCTTCGCCGTACTTTTCGTCCGTCTGCTGCGCAGGCACGGTCTGGTCGCGCGAACAGTGCAGGAGGGGCAGCCATGAGAAAGACCGTCACCGTGTTCGCGGCCACGGGCGTCGCGGGTTCTGCCTGTGTCGAGGAACTGTTGCGACAGGACGTGTTCGACGTGCGGATCCTGGCGCGCAAGGTCGGACTCGCCGAGAAATCGTCGTCCGGCTCGCCGCCCAGCAGCGAGGACAAGCAGCGACGCTGGCGCGACTGGCAATCGCGCGGCGTCGAGGTCCGCACCGCGGACGTGACCGATCACGCCGAGTTGATCCCGGCGCTCGCGGGCACGGACTACCTCGTCTCTTGTGTGCCGTTCCCGGCGACGGAATCGCAGTACCCATTGATCTGGGCGGCGAAGGAGGCGGGAGTCGAGCGATTCGTGCCGTCGGAGTTCGGCTTCATCTACGAATGGGAGCAGTTCTGGCCGACCGACACGGTGCACCGGGCCGTCGCGCGGCAGAAGGCATTCATCCGCCGCGTCATTGAACTGGCCGGCCTCGACTACACGATCATGCCGGCCGGCCTCTGGCCCGAGTACTACCTCGTGGAACCGGTCGCGGTGATGGGCGACGGCGGGCGCAAGTTCGCCTGGTCCACGGGCCGCGACGTCGGGCGGATCATTCCGCACGTGCTGGCGCACCCGGCCTCGCGTAACGCGGTCTGCCCCGTCGCCGCAACCGCGTATTGTTCGTGGGACGAACTACTCGCCGTGCGCGAACGGGCGCTCGGTCGCGAGGTGCCGCGCGTCTACCTGGATTCGGCGCAGTGGCGTGCCGCCTACGCGGCGCAGCCGCCCGGACCCGTGCAGCACCTCATGGCCATCGGCGTGGCGGCGACGGAGTGTCCCGAGGGCATGCCGCTGTGGGCGAACTGGAACGCACTGCACCTGCCGAACTTCGTTGGCACGCCGCTCGATGAGCTGTTTCCTAACTGCATCGAGCCGTTCGTCGCGGCGATGCAGGCCAGGGCCGTGAGCTGACCCGTCGCGCAGGCCTTCGATCCCGCGAGTTCAGCCCAGCAGCCCGCGCTTGCGCGCGTTGGCGACGGCGCCGGAGCGGTTCCTGCACCCGAGCTTGCGATACACGTTGTGCAGGTGCCATTTGAGCGTGCCTTCGGAGACGAACAGCGAACCCGCGATCTCGCGATTCGACGCGCCCGTCTCGAGGTATTTGAGGATGCGCAGTTCCTTGCGCGTAAGCGTCTCGTCGTGTCGGGCCGCGCTGCTGCCGACGGCAGGCTTGAGCCATGCGGGCACGCGCAGGCCGCCTTGGCCGCGTGCGGCGTGGTTCAGAATGCTGACGATGTCGAAGTCGTCCAGGAAAACCCGGCGGTAACCCTGCCGCTCCCCGAGTTCGAGCGCCACGCGCCACGACTCCATCGCCTCCGCCGCGCGGCCACAGCGCAGCAGGGCACCCGCCTGCAGGATCAGCAGCTCGACGCGGCGATGGTGAAATCCTTTCTCCATCGCGCGCACGAGCGCCGGGCCGAGCTGGGCCACGGCCATTTCCGGCTGCACGGACATCAGCAGTCGCGGGGCGACGCGCGCTGCCTTGTCCGCGACGACGTCGTAGCGCGGGTGCATCGTGCGATCGAAGTCCTGGGACCGCGCGAGATCCAGCGCGGCCGCCGTCTGCCCGAGGCGGCAGAGCCAGATGCACTCTTCGCCCGCGAGCGTCACGCTCACGCGGGGCAGGTCGCGTTGCATCCCGAGCCTGCGGCCCAGCTGCAGTGCGGCGAAGCCTTCCTCGGCGCGGCCAGCTTCGAACTGCAGGCGTGCGCGGGTCAGGTAGGTGAGCAGCAGGAAGTCGGAGCTGCCCCGGTCCTCGAGCGCGTCCGGGTGCGCTTCGAGTGCCTGCGCGGCCCCGGCGACGTCGTCGAAGTCGTAGAGCACGCCCGCGCGCACGGCCTGGAGGTAGGCCGCGTGTTCGGGATGGCCATAGAGGTGGTCCTGGACATGTTGCAGCCCGGCCTCGGCGGCCGCCAATGCCCCGCGGAAGTCGCCACGCTTCAGCAGCAGCAGCGATCGGAGCACCCGTGACCAGGAAACCCCGAACTGGCCGCCGTCGCGAGCGTGCGCGGCTTCCCCCGCGTCGCAGTGGCGCAGGCCGGCCTCGATGTCGCCCTCGGACTTGCAGCCGAACGCCGCGACGTTGCAGACGTCGCCCCGGTAGTGGAGCGGTGCGTCTGGCCATGCGACCAGCCATTGCTCGGCCTGCGCGCGCAAGCCGGCGGCGTCGTCGCGCAAGCCGTGCCACATCATGCGCAGCGCGGGCAGCGCGCAACGCAACGCGTCGAGCGACTGCGGATCGGTCGTGCCCTCGCTCGCCATTCGGGCGGCCAGTGCCTCGAGGTCGGCCAGCTCGCGTTCGAAGACGGTCGCCGCGCTGCGGTTGAACAGCAGCGAAAACACGTGACTCAGGCGGACGAGCGGGTAGCGATCGAGCACCGTGCGCGGGATCGCCGGAACCCAGCGCAGCAGGTTGGCGCCGTCCCCGAGGCGCTGGGCCGTGTCCTCGGCGGCGAGCGCGAGCCACGTGCAGGCGAGTTCCCACTGGCACGCGCGGACGGCGCAATCGATCGCGTCGTCGACCACGCCGTGCTCGAAGAGCCACTGGCCTGCGCGGGTGAGGCTCTCGGCGACGTCGGCCCGGCCGCGTGGATCGTGCCGGCGCAGGTAATCCGCGACCAGGTGATGAAAGCGGAACCAGCGACCTTGCGCGTCGAGCGGGATCAGGAACAGCTGGCGATGCTGCAATTCCGCGAACGATGACTGCGACGCGCCGCCGCCGAGCGCGGCGACGGCCAGCTCCGCGCAGAATCGATCGAACTGCGCGAGTCCGTGGGCGAGGGCCCGCTGCTCCGGAGGCAGTCGTCCGAACACCGTCGCGCTCAGGTACTCGAGCACGCCGCGTTCGCTCGCCGTGAACTCCGCGATCAGCCGGCCCGGGTCGGGAGCGTCGTTGAGCGCCAGCGTCAGCAATTCCACGGCCGCGGGCCAGCCCTCCGTCCGTTCCCGCAATGTTGCCAGGGAACGGGCGTCGACGTGCCGGGCGAGTCGCGAGACGCAGAAGTCGCGCGTCTCCTCGGCGTCGAAGGCCAGCGCGCGCTGGTCGATCTCGAGCAACTGCCGTCGCACGCGCAATTCCGCCGTCGCACCGCCCACGGCCTGCCGGCTGCCGACGACGGTGCGCAGGTCGTTGCCCGCGCGACCCAGGATCCAGTCGAGGATTTCCACTGCCGCGGGGTTCGCGAGGACGTGGGCGTCGTCGATGAACAGTATGACCGGGCGTCCGAGCGATGCGAGCCGTACGCCGAGTTCCTCGAGCACGACGGGTACGGCCGCGGTCTGCGTGATCTCGAGGGCGGCTGCGGTCGCGAGGGCCGGGACGCACTTGCCGAGTGCGCCGTACAGGTACTTGAGCAGGCGTGGCGGGTCGTTGTCGTTCGCGTCGAGGTTCAACCAGGCGACGCAGACTTGCGCCGACGGCGCCGCGGCAAGCGTGGCGTGCCATTGCGCCATGAGCGTGGTCTTGCCGTAGCCCGTGGGTGCGACGACGGCGACGCACCTGGCGGGGCCGACCAGCGCGGCGGGAACGGCCAGGCGAGAACGAGCGATCTGCGCGCCTGCGCCGAGTTGCGGGCGGAACTTACCCTCGAGCAGGGCAGGGCTGGGAGTCGAGCGATGCACCGTGCCCATGGTAGCAACACCGTGCCGGGCCGGACGCGCTGCAGCTGGCCAGGAAAGCGCAACGCAACAAGGCGTCAGCGACTCACTTGGTGACCGCGCCTTCGTTCGCGAGGAACAGCCAGGTCTCGACGACGGTGTCCGGGTTGAGCGACATGC
>DAIOWG010000095.1:0-9904 GCA_036758645.1 Dokdonella sp.
CCGATGCCGTCGATGTAGTACTCGATCGGGTCCTCGACCGTCATGATGTTGCGCGAGCTGTCGTTGAGCTTGAGCAGCGCGCCGTAGAGCGTGGTGGTCTTGCCCGATCCGGTCGGGCCGGTCACGAGCAGGATGCCGTGCGGTCGCGCGATCAGGTCTTCGAGCTTCGCGCGCGCGGCGTCGTCCATGCCGAGTTCGGCGAGGTCGAGGCGCCCGGCCTGCTTGTCGAGCAGGCGCAGCACGACGCGCTCGCCGCGCCCGGCCGGGATCGTCGAGACGCGCACGTCGACCGGGCGGCCCGCGATGCGCAGTCCGATGCGCCCGTCCTGCGGCAGCCGGCGCTCGGCGATGTCGAGCTTGGCCATCACCTTGATGCGGCTCGCGACCGCCGCCGCGATCGCCTTGCGCGGACTCAGCACCTCGCGCAGCACGCCGTCGACGCGGAAACGCACGACGAGCCGGTTCTCGTACGGCTCGATGTGGATGTCGGACGCGTTCTCCTTGACCGCCTCGGTCAGCAGCGCATTGATGAGCCGGATGATCGGCGCATCGTCGTCGCTCTCGAGCAGGTCCTCGGGTTCGGGCAGGTCATCGGCGAGCGCCTTGAGGTCCATGCGCTCGTCGAGGTCGGACACCATCGCGCGCGCATCGTCGCCCTGTTCGTAGAGTTCGCGCAGCAGGCGATCGAAGCCCGCATCGTCGAGCGCCTCGAGCGCGAGCGGCGCGCCGAGATGGCGGCGCAATTCCGCGAGCACGTCGCCGCGCGTGCCGGCGCGGCACGCGATCTGCGCGTGCCCGTCACGCCAGCCGGTCAGCGCGACACCGTGGCGCCGCGCATAACCGAAACCCGGTCGCGACGGGCGCGTCGTCGCGGCATCGCTCACGGGCGCGGCTCCGCGCGCGGCGGATCGGCCCGCCCGGGCTCGCCGTCGAGCGAGGGGCTCGCGAGGAAGTCGTGCACCGCGGGCAGCATCGGGCGTTCCGCGCTCGGCGTCAGCGGCCAGTCCTGCTGGCGCATCTGCAACTGCTCGGTGCGCATGTAGTTGTACTTCTCGCTCGACACCGCAGCCTCGGTGGCCGGGTCGCGCAGGATCTTCGGGTGCAGGAACACCATCAGGTCCTTCTTGACGCGGTCGTTGGTGCGATAGCGGAACAGGTTGCCGAGCAGCGGGATGCTGCCGAGCCCGGGCACCTTCTCGACGTTGTCGCGCGCCTGGTTGTCGATGAGGCCGCCGAGCACGAGCAGCGAATCGTCCTTGACCAGAACGCTGGTGGTCAGCTCGCGCTTGTTGGTGACGAGGTCGACCGCACCGGTCACGGTCGGCGCGATCGAGGAGACTTCCTGGTGGATGTCCAGTCGCACCGATTCGCCTTCGTTGATCTGCGGCTTGACCTTGAGCACGAGGCCGACGTCCTTGCGCTCGATCGTCTGGAACGGATTGGTGATGCCGGTGGTCGCGGTGTTCGAACCCGCGCCGCCGAGCATGCCGGTGGTGTACTGGCCGGTCAGGAACGGGACTTCCTGCGCGACCTTGATCTCCGCCTCCTGGTTGTCGAGCGTGAGCACCGACGGCGTCGACAGGATGTTGGAGTTGCCGTCGCCGCGCAGCGCGGTGACCAGCGCACCGAGCTGGAAGATCGTGTTGCGCCCGACCTGCACGGTGCCGTCGATGTAGCCGAGGTTGAAGCCGTTGCCGACGCCGAGTGGATTCTGCGCCGCGGCGAGGATGTTGTTGCCGGGCGAGGTGCCGCGGAAGTTGGTGCCGCCGATCACGTGGCGGGTGTCGCCGAGCGGGAGCTGCCACTGCACGCCGATCTCGCTCGCGGTCTGGTCGGAGACTTCCGCGATCACCGCTTCGATCAGCACCTGGTTGCGGCGGATGTCGAGCTGGCGCACCACCGCCGACAGCGAACGGAAGATCGCGGGCGGCGCGCTGATGATCAACGCATTGGTCTCGGCGTGCGCCTGGATCGTCGCCGGCGAGGGCGTCGCCGTCGTGCCTTCGGGACGCGCGGTCGGCGGCAACGTCCCCGACAGCGTGGCCGCGACGCCCTCGAGGATCGGCACGAGGTCCTTCGCGCTCGCGTAGCGCAGGTAGACGACCTGGGTGTCGCCGCCGCTGTCGACCGGCGCATCGAGGTGCGCGACCAGCGCGCGCATGCGCAGCCGCGCGTTCTTCGCACCCGACAGCAGGATCGAGTTGGTGCGCGTGTCGGCGAACACGCGCGTGGTCTCGGTGCCCGGCGCGGCGGCCTTGTCCTCGGCCAGCAGGGTCAGCGTGCGCGCGAGTTCGGACGCGTTGCCGTGGCGCAACGGGATCATCTCGACCTGCGCGTCGGACACCGTGTCGATGCGCTGGATGATGCCGACCAGGCGCTGCACGTTGCCGGCGCGATCGGACACCACGAGCGAGTTGGACGAGGCATGCGCGACCAATTGCCCGCTCTGCGGCATCAGCGGGCGCAGGATCGGCAGCAGCTCCGCCGCCGCCACGTGCCGCACCGGCACGATTTCGGTCACGAGCTCGTCGCTCGCGCGCGCGGCGAGCGCATCGACGCCGCTCGCGCCGTCCTGCTGCGCCATCGCGTCGGGCACGATCTTGACCATGCTGCCCGAGGGCACCGCGGCGAAGCCGTGCACGCGCAGGACCGACAGGAACACGTCGTAGACCTCGTCGGGCTTCATCGGCCGCGCCGACACCACGGTGACCTTGCCCTGCACGTTGGGCCCGACGATGAAGTTGCGGCCCGTGATCTCGCTGACCGTCGCGATCAGCGCCTGGATGTCGGCTTCCTTGAGGTTCAGCGTGTGGCGTCCGTCCGAGGTGGTCGCGTGACCCGGCTGCGACTCGGCCGCGACCTGCGCGCGCACGCGGGGCGATCCGGCGAGCAGGGCGATGGCGGCGCACAGCGCGACGCCGGGAACATTGAGCCGGTTGGGACGCATCGCGGGGATTTCCTGTGGCGGAAGGGATTTCATCGAAGGCCGACCGTGACCTCGGTGGGCTTGCCATTGCGCATCACCGTCACGCGCACCGAGCTCGCGTTGCCGAGGCCGTCGATGATCTGCCGACCCCGTTCGACCGAATCGACCGCCATGCCATTGACCGCGGTGACGACGTCGCCCTGCTGCAGGCCGACTTGCTCGAGCAGCGCGGCATCGGTGCCGGCGGACAGGCGCACGCCCGCCAGCTTGCCGTCGGCGAGTACCGGCACGACCTGCACGCGGCGCAACAGCGCCTCGGGATCGCGCCGCCACTCGTCGACCGGAAGCGATGGCGCGACCGGCTGCGCCGGTTTCGCGCCGGCGGCGACGGACGGCACCGCGGTTTCGCCGCCGCGCACGCGCGCGGGTGTCGCGCGCACGACGTCGGCGGGCGCGAGCGCGGTGTCGCGCGGCAGCACCAGCGTTTCCTCGACGCCGTCGCGCGCGAGCACGACGCGGTCCGCGTGCACCGCCGACAACCGCACGCCGGGCACGACTTCGTCGCCGACGCGCCAGGCGCGTTCGCCTTCACCGGCATGGTCGATCACGGCGATGCCGTCCTTCGGATCGCGACCCGCGAACGTGCCGCGCAGCACCAGGGCGAGCGTCGAGGCGCTGCCGGGGCTGCCGGCGACGTTGCGTGGCGGTTCACCGAACAGATGCCAGCGCGCGACCGACGGAGCGGCCGCCGGCGCGGCCTGGCACGCGCTTCGCAGCGGCGCAGGCTCGAACGCGCCGTCACCGCGCGGCACCAGCGCCCACGCCACGCGCACGAGCAGCCACAGCGCGAGCGCGCCGAGCACGGCGCAGCCGGTCCATGCGGTCACCTCGACGAGGCGACCACGATCGATGCTGGACGCACGCACGGGCATGCCCGGGTATTCCCTTCGCGAATGATTCGACAAGCGTAGCAAAGCCGGGGCCGTCGCGACCGGCCGCAGTCCGCGAAGCGCGAAAACGCCGATGTCCGCTCACGGGCGCGAACCGCGTATCCCCCGCAGCGACCCGCCCGTGTGCGGACCTTTTCGATGCCAAGGAGATGCAGGACGTGAACGACTGTCACTACCAGAGGATGGCCCGCCGCTGCGCGCATGCAACCCTGCTCTCGGGCCTGATGGGCGCCTGTCTGATTGCGGCAAGCGCGCCCGCGCTCGCGCGCGTGAAGCCGCTGGAGCCCGATGTCGCCACGGCGCCCGCGCCCACGGCGGCCGGGTATGTGCTCGATCCGGCATTCAACGGCGGTGCGTTCTTCCTCGACCGCTTCGCCGGGCCCGACAACGCCAACTACCGGGGCCGCAAGCTCGTGCAACTGCCGAGCGGCGACGTGGTCGTGGCCGGGCTGGTGCCGCGATTCAACCAGCCCGACCAGCCCGATGGCTACGCGAATGTCGGCCTCGTGCGCTACGACTCGGCTGGGCAGCGCGTCGCGTGGACCTTCAATTCGATCTACGGGAATTTCGGCAACCAGTACCTGATCTACCCGGGCAGCCAGACCGACGGACAGCTCTCGCCGCGCTTCAGCGCCATCAAGGACATCAAGGCGATCGGCGACCGCATCTACGTGATGGTCGATCACTCTCCGGTCGGCGAAAGTCGCGACGTGCATCTGCTCGTGTTTTCCGACGAAGGCGCCCAGAGCGGGCGGTTTCTCGGGCACTTCGGCCTGTTCGCCGGCGCGTTCAACGAGGACGGCGCCGCGTTGGCGGTCTTCGATTCCCTCGGCGACGGCCAGAAGCTGCTCGCGGCAGGCACGGTCTTCGGCGGATCGGGCAACTACATCAGCGTGACGCGATTCGACATCGGAGGCGCGGTCACGTTGGCGCCGGATGCCGGATTCGGAACCATGAACGTGTTCCTGCGCCAGGACGCCGGCGGTTGCTCGTCGGGGGTGGCGGTCGCGGGCGCCTGTCCGATCGTGGCGCGCAGCATCGCGCTCGGCTTCCGCGGATTCACGGGCGCCGGGCCGATCTACATCGGCGCGGACCGCCAGTGGTCGGCTCCGGCCACCGGCAGCAACGACTGGGACGCGGCTGTCGTCAAGCTGGACAGCAGCGGGGAAGTCGAGACCGGCTTCGGCGCAGGTACCGGCGCCGGAGGCGGCGGCGGCTTCGCGTTCGTGCAGTTCGACCGAGGGGACAAGGAAGACCGAAACCGCGCGATCGCCGTGCGCACGCTCGGCATCGGGCTGCCGGCCAACCCGTATCGCGACGAGATCTTCGCGGTGGCGAGCGTGGCGCAAGGCTGCGCCTCCGGCACCGGCGTCGGCAAGCTCGACGACGACGGGCACTACGTATCGTCGTTCGGCACCGGCGGCAAGCTGCGGTTCGGCGGCTGGGACGACCCGGGCGACCCGCAGGCGTGCGCGGTGTACGGACCCACCCAGCCGTTCGCGGTCGCACGCGATGGCACCACGCTCGCGATCGCCGGCCAGACCGATGCCGAGGTCGGCCCGGACTTCATCGCGTCGCCGATGCTCGCTCTCGTCGACGGCGAGGACGGGAGCGTTGACCAGGTCGCCGCGGTCGCGGTCGAGGCGCCGTGGGCGAACTTCCCGGGCGATGGCGCGCTCTACGGTGTCGTCGCGTCCGGAGGCGGCCGTTTCACGGCAGCCGGGGACGCGCGCGACCCCACGACCGGCCATACGCTGATGTTCGCGACGGCGCGATTCGGCAACGACGTGATCTTCGCCGACGGATTCGACTGATCCTCGCGGCTCGGCCGGCCGCGTGCCGGCCGCGGCCTGCTCCCGATCGCGACATGCATGGCCACGTCCCCGCTCATCGGCTTGGCAGCCGGGCGCATCGCGCGCTACTTTCCGCCGATGCAAGCGAACGCGGCCGACAGCATCGCCGGATGGCTGCAGCGCTGGCGCGACGGTGATGCCGATGCGCTCGAGCGCCTGCTTCCGCTCGTCTACGTGGACCTGCGCCGGATTGCGCGCGGGATGCTGCGTTCGACGCCGGGCCATCCGACCTTGCAGACCACCGCGCTGGTGCACGATGTCCTGCTGCGCCTGCTCGATCGCTCGCCCTCCGATTTCGGGGACGCGGCGCACCTGTTCAGCGCGTTCGCGCGCATGATGCGTCAGGTGCTGGTCGACCGTGCGCGCAAGGCGCACAGCGCCAAGCGTGGAGGGGGCTGGATGCGCGACGAGTTCGAAGCCGCGCTGGAGCTGCCGATCCCAGACCGCACCGACCTGGCGATGCTCGACCACGCGCTGGACGAACTGGAGTCCGTGCACCCGCGCATGGCGAAAGTGGTCGAGCTGCGCTATTTCGTGGGCCTGGAGGTCGAGGAGATCGCGGGCGCGCTCGGCATCAACGAGCGCACCGCGCGACGCGACTGGGTCGCGGCGCGCGAATGGCTGCGCGAGCGGCTCCAATCGCCATGAGCGGCGTCGAGTGCGCGGGCGCAGGCAGCGAGCGGAAACTGCGCCGCAAAGGCGGCCGACGATGAGCGCGCGGGTTCCTTCGCGCGAGGATGCCGACGCCCTGCGCCTGCTGCGTGATGCGCTGGAGCTCGACACCGATGCCGAACGCGAGCACCTGCTGGCGGCGCATGCGAACACGGATCCCGCCGTGGTCGAACGCGTGCGCGCGATGCTGCGTCGGGCCGTGGATCGCGACGACTGCTCGCGCGAGGACGCCGTGCTCGCGGACGCCGGTCGTGATCCGCTGCCCGGCGCGCGCCTGGGTCCGTTCGTCGTGCTCGAACGCATCGGTCGCGGCGGCATGGGCGTGGTCTACCGCGGCCGGCGCGCGGAATCGGACTTCGCGCAGGACGTCGCGATCAAGCTGATCCGGCGCGGCTTCGACTTCGACGACGTGCAGGCACGTTTCCTGCGCGAGCGGCGCATCCTCGCGAAACTGGAGCATCCGCATCTCGCGCGATTCATCGACGGAGGACTGGCGCCCGATGGTCGGCCCTGGTTCGCGCTCGAGTTCGTGCAGGGCGAAACGGTGACGCGCTGGTGCGACGGGCGTCGCCTCGATCTGCGCGCGCGCGTCCGGCTATTCCTCGACGTGTGCGCAGCGATTCAGTACGCGCACTCGCAACTGGTCGTGCATCGTGATCTGAAGCCCGCCAACATCCTCGTCGACGCCGAAGGTCGCGCGAAGCTGCTCGACTTCGGCATCGCGAAGCTGGTCGGCGGCGACGACGAACCCGGCGCGACTCTCACGCTGGCCGGCCAGCAAGCCGCCCTGACGCCGGAATACGCGGCACCGGAGCAATTCAGCGGCACCGCGGGCGCCGGCGTCACGAGCGATGTCTACGCACTCGGCGTCGTGCTCTACGAACTGCTGGGCGGCGCGCTTCCCTATTCGCTCGACCGCAACGACCGGGCGGCGATGGAGCACACGGTGCGGCAGCAACCACCGCAGCCTCTGGCGCAGGCGATCACGCGCGACGGGGCGACTGCGGCGAGCGCGCGGCTCGCCGAGCGCGCCACCGGTTTGCCGGCCTATCGACGCGAAGTTGCAGGGGACCTCGAGCGTATCCTCGGCAAGGCGCTCGCCAAGGAACCCGAACGTCGCTACGCGACGGTGCAGGCACTCGCGGACGACCTGTCCGACTGGCTCGAAGGCCGGCCCGTGCGTGTCTCGGGCCATCGGCCCGGATACCGACTCGCGAAGTTCATCGGTCGCCACCGCGCCGCCGTCGCGTTCGCTGCGCTCGCTGCGACAGGGACCGCAGCGGGCGTCGTCGCTACCGTCTGGCAGGCTCGCCAGGCCATCGAGTCCGCACGTCACGCCAATGCGATGCGCACCTGGCTGGTCGAACTGTTCGAAAGCGGCGTGCCGGGCTCCGCAGCGGAGCGGGTACCGGACGCGCGCACGCTGATCGACCGCGGCGCGCAGCGTGCGCGCTCGGAGCTGCGTGACCAACCGATGCTGCAGGCCGACATGCTGGCCACGCTCGGTCGCATCCACAACCAGCTCGGCCTGCATGCGCAGGCCGAGCCGTTGTTGCTGCAGGCGCTCGAGGTCCGGCGAACGCTCGGGCGCGAGCGTTCGCCGGAGGCAGCCGACGTGCTGCTCGACCTCGCGTTGGTCGAGCGGCGTCGCCAACGGCTGGACGCGGCGGCCGCGCACCTGCGCGAGGCCCTCGCGATCACGATCCAGCACGGCGACCCCGCGCGAGAGGCTGCCGTGCGCCAGCTGGCGGGGATCGTGTCGGGCCTGTCCGGGCGCACGGATGAAGGCGTGCGTGAGGCGCGTCGCGCGATCGACCTGCTGCAGCAGATCGAACGACCAGCAGGGTCGCGGACGGCCGCGGCCCTCAACGGCCTGGGCGTCATCCTGTACCAGGCCCGCCGCTACGACGAGGCGCTGGTGCCGTGGCGCGACGCGCTCGCGCTCTACAAACGCCTGCATGGCGACACGCACGTGCACGTGGCAGGCCTGTGTTCGAACATCGGCGACGCCCTGCGCGAACTGGGTCGATTGGACGAGGCGGAAGCGATGTTGCGCGAGGCGATCGCGGTGGACGCGCGCGTGTACCTGCAGCCCGACCCCGCGCAGGCGACGCATCTCGGAAACCTGGCCGCGCTGCTCGGCTCGCGCGACCGCTTCGAGGAAGCCGAACAGCTGATGCGCAAGGCGCTGCAGATCCGGTCTGCCCTTTACGGCGAAGGCAGTCCGCAGGCCGCGCGCTCGCTGATCAATCTCGGCCTCGCGCTGGCGCGCCAGGGCAAGCTCGAGGAAGGCATCACGGTCTATCGGCGCGCTCAGGCGATCTTCGTCGATGCACCGGGGGAGTGGCGCAACGAGCGCGCCTACCTGCACCAGAACCTCGCGCAGGGCCTGTCCGGCGTCGGCGACTGGATCGCCGCCGAATCGGAGGCACGTGCCGCGCTCGCGCTTCGACTCGAACTCGAGGGCGAAGACGGGCGCGAGACCACGGAGGCACGCGCGATGCTCGGTTCGGTGCTGCTGGCGTCCGGGCGCGCGACTGAAGCACGCGAGCACTACGCGCGCGCACTCGCGTCCGACCTTGGCCTGGCGCCACGGAACGAACCTCGACTGGCCGAGCGCCACCTCGACCTCGCGCGCGCGGAGGACGCGCTGGGCCACTCCGGGCAGGCACGCTCCCTGTTCGCCGAGAGCCTGCGGCTCGGCCTGGCGGCACTGGGTGCAAGCCATTCCACCGTCGTCGACGCGCGGCTCGGCTACGCCGTGCTCCTCGATCGCCTCGGAGAGGCGGTGCAGGCGAACGAACAGCTCGACCTCGCGCGCGAGGCGACGCGCGCGCTCGCTTCGACGCATCCATTGAAGCAGCGCGTCGACGCCACCTCGATGTCGATGTCCACCCGCTGATCGCAGGCGTCGCGGCGCAGGCCGCGCAACGCGCGCTGCCTGCGCGTTGCCTGGCCTCAGCGCGGCGAGAGCATGCGCATGATGCGGCGGAAGAAGCCCGGTTTCGGAGGATGCGACGGAGTGGCCGTCGTGGCGGTCGCCGAGGCCGCGTGAGGATGGGGCTTGCGCTCGACCACGCGCTGCGGCGGCGGGCTGCTGCGCTCGCCGCGCGGCTTCGACGCCCCGCGCGGCGCGGCAGCGGCTGAGCGCTGCGCATTCGGCGTCGCGCTTGCATTCGCGGCATTCGCGTCGCCGCCTTCACGGTGCTTGTTGCGACCGCGACCGCCGCGGCGCCGCCGCTTGCGCGGCTGGCCGTCGGCATCGAGGGCCGGCGGTGCCGGCGGTGCCGACGGCGCGGCGGCCGGCTCCGCCACGGGCGCGATGGATGGCGCTTCGCTGCGCGGTGGGCGAGGCGGACGCGGCGCGCCTTCGCTGCGCCCACGTGCCGGCGATGCGCCCCGGCCGCTGCGGCCGGAGCCGTCGCGCGAGCCACGCGACGGCGCGTTCTTCGGCGGCGCGCCGGCGGTATTGCGCAGGTCGTCCGCGGCAACCGCATCGGCGT
>DAIOWG010000096.1:0-9884 GCA_036758645.1 Dokdonella sp.
TCACGCCGGCGGCGACGAGCTTGCGCGCGTACAGCTCGCGCGCGGGCGGGCGTGCTCGGATCACCTGGTACATCAGCGGCTGCGTCGCGGCCGGTTCATCGGCCTCGTTGTGGCCGTGGCGGCGGTAGCAGACGAGGTCGATCACGACGTCGCGCTTGAACTTCTGGCGGAAATCGAACGCGAGCCGCGCAACGAAGATCACCGCGTCCGGATCATCGCCGTTGACGTGGAATACCGGCGCGTTGACCATCTTCGCGACGTCGGTGCAGTACAGCGTCGAGCGCGCGTCGTTCGGGTTCGAGGTGGTGAATCCGACCTGGTTGTTGACCACCACGTGGATCGAGCCGCCGACGCGGAAACCGCGCGCCTGCGACATGTTGAGCAGCTCCATGTTGACGCCCTGGCCCGCGAACGCGGCGTCGCCGTGGATCAGCACCGGCACCACCTGGCCGTGCGCGCTGTCGCGCCGGTGGGTCTGGCGCGCGCGTACCGAACCGCACACCACCGGGTTGACGATCTCGAGGTGCGAGGGATTGAACGCGAGCGCGAGATGCACGGTGCGACCCGGCGTCTTCACGTCGGCCGAGAAGCCCATGTGGTACTTCACGTCGCCCGAATGCGCGGGATCGTCCGGGTGGTCGAACTTGCCGTCGAACTCCTCGAACAGCTTCTGCGGCGACTTGCCGAGCACGTTGACCAGCACGTTGAGGCGCCCGCGGTGCGCCATGCCGATGACCATGTCCTTCATGCCGTCGGCGCCGCCGCGGCGGATCAGTTCGTCGAGCAGGGGGATCAGGCTGTCGCCGCCTTCGAGCGAAAAGCGCTTCTGGCCGACGTACTTGGTGTGCAGGTAGCGCTCGAGCCCATCGGCCTGCACCAGCTTCTCGAGCACGCGCTTGCGCTCGTCTGCCGACAGTGCGTAGTCGCCGCCCGCTCGTTCGAGCTGCTCGTGCACCCACTGGCGCTGTTCGACGTCCGAGATGTGCATGAACTCGGCACCGATGCTGCCGGTATAGGTCGCCTGGAGGCGCGCGACGAGATCGCGCAGGTGCATGCGCTGCGGCCCGGCCAGCGAACCGGTGCTGAATTCCTTGTCGAGGTCGCTGTCGGCGAGGCCGTGGAACGCCGGCTGCAGGTCGGGTGCGGATGGACGCGGCAACAGGCCGATCGCGGCGAGGTCCGCATCCGGGTACGCGCGCAGCAGTTCGAGCGGATCGAGCTCGGCGGCGAGGTGGCCGCGCGAGCGATAGGCGGTGACGAGCTTGAGCACGCCCGCCTGCTTGTGCGACAGCAGGTCCGCGTCGGCCGGCGTCGCCGCCGCCGGCGCACGCAGGCGCTGCTTCTGCGCCGCCTCGATTCGCGCGATCGCGGCGGAATGCGGTCGGTCGCCGGCCTCGCGTCCCTTCAGCCGGTCGAACCAGGCGCGCCACTCGGGCGAGACCGACGACGGATCGGCGAGGTACTGCTCGTACAGACCCTCGATGAAAGCCGCATTGCCCGCGGCGAACGCAGAGGAAGACTGGAACTGCTGGAGGAGGCTGGGCTCGTTGGCGCTCACGCTGACACCGTGCAGACGAAAAGGGCGCGCCCACCGCGCGCCCCGGAATGCTTCGCGATGTCCGCTGCCGCGGTGCGCGTAGCCTCGGAATTATAGCCGCTCGCGCATGCTTTTGTTGCGCTGCGTCCATTGCTTCGGGTTCCGCCGGGGCGGATCCCGTCGAACTGGGGCCGGTCGTCTGGATGGCAAGGCTCGCCGAAGCGGCGCCTTGCCCTCACAGATGGCTGAACTGGCGCAGTTCCTCGCTCGGAACAGCGCGTTCCCACATCTGCTCGAACAGCGAGAGCAACTGGCCGTGACGGCCGGGTGCGTGGGTCGATCCCTCGCATTCGTGCCGGCTCGCGAGCGGTCGATACAGGTACGCGAGCCGGTCGGTGACGAGGAACGCGGCCGCGTACTGGAGGTCCTGCTCCTCCACCGGCGTGCGTACTTCGATGATGCTCGGCAGGCGCTGCACGAGAGCGATCAGGCGGTTGCCGTCGGCGACCGCCTTGCGTGGATCCTGGAGCAGGATGCGCACGCGCGCGTGACGCCCCGACAACGCGATCTGCTTGATCTGCGCGAGCACTTCGGGCGCGTCGAGCAGCCCGGGGTCGAGGTCGCGCGTGAACAACGCGATGTCGTTGCGCGCATCGGCGAGCAGGTCGACCATGGCGGCGCGGCCACCGAGGCGATCCTGCGCCGCGATCACGCGCGCTTCGGGCCGCGGCGACAGCAGGCGCTCCGGCCGCTCCGCGGGAGGCGCCAGTTCGCAACGCATGCGCCGGTGCGGGATCGCGCACTCCATGAATTCCTCGCCTTCGACGCTGAATCCGCACTGTTCGTAGAACCCGATCGCGTACGACTGCGCATTCAGCGTCACCTCGGGCAGGTGCAGCTGACGTGCCTGCTCGAGCAGCACGCGCATCAACGCCGCGCCGACGCCGCGCTCGCGCCATTCCGGCAGCACCGCGATGCGGCCGATCATCGCTGCCGGCGTCAGTCGGCCGGTGCCGATCGCGCGGCCCTCGGCATCGCGCGCGAGCACATGCCGCGAGTGCGCATCGAGCTCGTCCCACTCCTCTTCGGGCGGGATCCGTTGCTCGACGATGAAGACGCGTTCGCGCACTCCGCGCAGGTCGGCCTGGTCGGCGTCCCAGGAGGCGGGCTCGACGCGGAAGTCGTCGGGGATCGCGGTCGTCATCGTGGGGTCCTCGTGCGCATCAACACCAGGTGGCCGCGATCGAGCAGCGTGCGCAGCACCGTGCGATCGATCGCGTTGGTCGCGGTCGCGAGTTCGAACTCGATGCGCGAGCAGACGGCGCGCGCGAACGCGATCGAGCAGTGGTGGGCCTCGCCTGCGACGAACAGCCGCGCGCCTCGGCCCTCGCGCATCCATGCCACGCGCGAGAACGGATTGCGGCGCACGCAGGCGCCGCCCGCACGCGCGCGCTCGAGTGCGGCCTCGCCGATCCTTCGCGGCGGCGCGGCGGCGACCTGCGCGCTGCGGTAGCGCGTGATGAAGCGGCCGAACCAGGCGCGCAGCGAGGACATCGGGACGCCCGCGCCATCGGTTCCGGCCAGCCGCAGCCAGGGCATCGCGTCCGCCACGCGCACGATCGCCGCATCGTCGATCTCGCCGGCGCCGCGCGCGGGCGCGAGGTCGGGATCCGCATAGCGCGCGGACTCGGGCAGCGAATCGGCCAGGTCGTCGATGAAATCGCCGGCCATTTCGGCCTGCGAGGGTGCGCGCATGCCGAGCGAGAACGTCATGCATGCATCCTGGGCGACACCGTGGTGCGGCAACCCGGGAGGCAGGTACAGCATGTCGCCGGGTTCGAGCACCCAGTCGTGGGTCGGCGTGAAGCGGCGCAGCAGTTTCAGTTCGACGTCGTCGCGGAACGCCTGAGGCGCATCCGGATCGGTGCTGATCTGCCAGCGCCGACGGCCGAGCCCCTGCAGCAGGAACACGTCGTACTGGTCGACGTGCGCGCCGACCGAGCCGCCGTCCTCGGCATAGCTGACCATCACGTCGTCGATGCGCCAGGACGGCAGGAAGCCGAAGTGCGCGGGCAGGGCGGCGACGTCCGCGTCCCATTTGTCGACGTCCTGCACGAGCAGGGTCCAGTGCGTCTTCGGCAGGCGCGCGAAGTCGCCTTCGGAGAACGGACCGCTGCGCACACTCCACCGGTCGCTGCGTGCGTCGTGCGAAACGATGCGCGCGAGCGCGAACTCCTCGCATGCGAGCCCGGCGAGGTCCTCCGGCTGCAACGGCGGCTCGAACGCCGGGAACGCCTGCCGCACCAGAAGCGGGTGCTTCTGCCAGTAGTCACGCAGGAAGCGCGCGGGAGGCATGCCGAGCGGATGGCAGTCGCTGCCGGCGACTTCGATCGGCGGAGGAGGGTAACTCACCTCTTCGGACCTCGGATCGTGCAGCCGGGTTCGTGCAACCGGGTTCGTCGAATCAGCATGGCGCCATCACGGACGCGGGCGCAGCACGTTGTCATTGCCGAGGTCGTGCACCGACGGCGAACCCGCCGACCACTGCACCTCGTTGCGGCTTCCGCCCAAGGAGACGGCGCCGATGCGCGCCGCTTCCACGCGCAAGCCGCTGCCGTTGACGCGCAGGTCTTCCACCGATTCGAAATGGAACGTGCCGCCGTCGCCGAGCAACAGGACCTCCGCGAGCGGGCTCTTGATGCGCAAGTTGGCGGCCGCGCCGACCACCTGCAGCAGCGTCGCCGCTTCGATCGTCGCGGTGGTGCGGTCACCCGTGAAATGGAGATGGCCGCAGCGGCCCGTGAACACGAGGCGCGCGTCCGAGGCGATCACGTCGACGTCGCGCCCGCTGCAATCGATCGTGCCCGAGGTGGTATTGACGACGAGGCCCTCGCTGCCCGACGCGAAGGCGGACGTCATGCCCGTCGCGAACAGCGCGGCGATCAGCATGGCAGCGGTCGCATGTCGCATGGAACGACTCCTCGGAGATGGGACGCCAATATAGCGCGCGCGATCGATGCGGCGCGATCGCACGAGGCGATCCGGGGCCGCGTGGCTCCTGGTAGGGACACGCAGCATCCGCAGTCCTCCGGGAACGCCGACACCGGGGATCCGCGCGATGCGCTCTTGTGGGAGAGGCTCCAGCCCGGAGCCTTTCGCGCGAAGAGCTCGGGACTGAAGTCCCTCCCACATGACTCGAGATGCCCTCCCGCGCGACTCGCTCGCACCGTCGGCCTGTACCGGCGATCCCGGACTTTCGCGCGCAGTCGACTAGATCCGCAGCGCCAGATCCTTCGCGAGCCCGGTATAGCGGGCCGGTTCCAGAGCGAGCAGGCGCTGCTTGGCTTCGGCCGGCAGCGAAAGACCGTCGACGAAGCCGCGCAGTGCCTCGCGCGTGATGCCCTGGCCGCGCGTGAGTGCCTTCAGCTGCTCGTACGGTTCGGGCAAGCCGTACCTGCGCATCACGGTCTGCACCGCTTCGGCCAGCACTTCGGGATTCGCGTCGAGGTCGGCCGCGAGGCGTTCCGGATTCACCTTGAGCTTGCCGAGTCCGCGCAGCAACGCATCGAGTGCGACCTGCGTATGCCCGAACGCAGTGCCGAGCGCGCGCAGCACGGTCGAATCGGTGAGGTCGCGCTGCCAGCGGCTGATCGGCAGCTTCGCGCCGAAATGGCCGAACAGCGCATTGGCGAGACCAAGGTTGCCTTCCGCATTCTCGAAGTCGATCGGATTGACCTTGTGCGGCATCGTCGACGAACCGACCTCGCCCGCCTTGAGCGCCTGGCGGAAGTAACCGAGGGAGATGTAGCCCCAGGCATCGCGCGCGAAATCGATGAGGATCGTGTTGGCGCGGCACACCGCATCACCGAGTTCGGCGATGCAGTCGTGCGGCTCGATCTGGGTCGTGTATGGATTGAAAGCGAGCTCCAGGCTTTCGACGAACGCGCGCGCGAACGCGGGCCAGTCGACGTCCGGATACGCCGCGACGTGCGCGTTGTAGTTGCCGACCGCGCCGTTGATCTTGCCGCTGATCTCGACTGCGGCGATCTGCCGCCGCTGGCGCTCGAGCCGCGCAACCACGTTCGCGAGTTCCTTGCCGAGCGTGGTCGGAGACGCGGTCTGGCCATGCGTGCGCGACAGCATCGGCAACGCGGCGTGTTCGTGCGCCATCGAACGCAGCTTGGAGACCACCGCGTCGAGCGCGGGCAGCAGCACGTCCTCGCGCGCGTCGCGCAGCATCAGCGCGTAGGCGAGGTTGTTGATGTCCTCGCTGGTGCACGCGAAATGGATGAATTCCTTCGCGCCTGCGAGCCCGGCATCGCCGGCCACCTTTTCCTTGATGAAGTATTCGATCGCCTTGACGTCGTGGTTGGTGGTCGCTTCGATCTGCTTGACGCGCGCCGCGTCCGCGTCCGAAAAACCCGTCGCGACCGCCAGCAGCGCCGCGCGCGCATCGGCGCTGAACGGCGCGACTTCGACGATGGCGGGTTCTTCGGCGAGCGCGAGCAGCCAACGCACCTCCACCAGGACACGCCGCTGCATCAGCCCGGACTCGCCGAAGATCGGTCGCAGCGCGGCGACCTTGCCGGCGTAGCGGCCATCGAGCGGTGACAGGGCGCTCAGCGTCGAACTCATTGCGATTCCTTCGGGGTGGGGTGCACGAGGATGGTCTTCGCGCGCGCGCCCTGCATCGAGCGCACGGTCAGGTCGAAGCCGTCGAACGACAAGGTCTCGCCCTCGGCCGGCAGGCGTTCGAGCCGGTGGATGATCAGTCCACCCACCGAGTTGACGTCGGCGGGCGCGTCGATGTCGCGCTCGAGCAGGCGCTCGAGCTTGTAGATCGGCGTGCCGCCGGTGATCGTGAAGTCGGCGCCCGGTGCGACGCGCGCGAGCGCACCGACGGCGCGCGCATGCTCGTCCTCGATGTCGCCGACCAGCTCCTCGAGGATGTCCTCGAGCGTGAAGAAACCCGCGACCCGGCCCGATTCCTCGACCCCGAGCGCGAGGTGCGTGTCGCCCGCGCGGAAACGCTTGAGCACCGACAGCACCGGGGTGTGCAGCGGCAGCAGGATCGGCGGGCGCAGCAGGCTGATCGGGTCGGCGGCGCTGCCGTGGCCGGACATCGCGTGCAGCAGGTCCTTCATGTGCAGGATTCCGCGTACCTGCTCGCCGTCGGCGTCGAACCACGGATAGCGGCTGTAGCGCGTGCGGTGGAACTCGGCCAGCACTTCCTCCAGCGTCATGCCTGCGCGCAGCGCCGCGAGCTGGTCGCGGGTGCGCAACACGTCGCCGACCACGAGCTCGGGCAGGTCGAGCGCGTGCTTGATCATCGAATACTCCTCGCCCGCGCGGCTCGCGCGCTTGGCGTGGATGATCAGCTTGAGCTCGTCACGCGAGTAGTGGTGTTGTTCGCCGGAGCCGGGCTCGCCGAGCCCGAACGCGCGCAGCATCGCGTTGGCGCTGGTGTTGAGCACCCAGATCGCCGGGTACATGAGCCAGTAGAACGCATACAGCGGCGCCGCGGTCCACAGCGACATCGCCTCCGGGCGCCGGATCGCCATCGACTTCGGCGCGAGCTCGCCGAGCACGATGTGCAGGTAGGAAATCAGCGTGAAGGCGATCACCAGGCCGACCAGCGAGGTCGTTTCGGGGCTGGCGCCCATGCCGGCGAGCAAGGGTTCGAGCAGGTGCGCGAACGCGGGTTCTCCGATCCAGCCGAGGCCGAGCGATGCGAGCGTGATGCCGAGCTGGCAGGCCGAGAGGTACGCATCCAGGCGCTCGTGCACGTTGATCAGGAGGCGACCGCGCCAGCCGTGGTTCGCGGCCAGCGTCGTGGCCTGGGTATGGCGCAGCTTCACCAGCGCGAACTCGGCCGCGACGAAGAAGCCGTTCAGCAGGACCAGCAGCAGCGCGGCACCGACGAGAAGCAGGTTCTGCAGCATTGGGGGGCGCGGTGGGAGCGGCCGGGCATTCTAGCACCGGCCCCGGGGCGCCCCGGCTGCGACGCCGGCCCGCGTTATAATGCGCGTTTTCCGATCAGCAGGCATTGCATGAGCCAGTTCCGCATCGAGCGCGACAGCATGGGCGAATTGAAAGTCCCGGCCGACGCGCTGTACGGCGCCCAGACCCAGCGCGCGGTCGACAATTTCCCGATCTCGGGACTTGCGATGCCGCGTGAGTTCATCCGCGCGCTCGGCCTGGTTAAGTCGGCCGCGGCGCAGGCGAACGCGGACCTCGGCCACCTCAAGAAGGGCACCGCCAAGGCGATCCGCAAGGCGGCCGAGCGCGTCGCACTCGGCGAGTTCGATGCGCAGTTCCCGATCGACGTGTTCCAGACCGGCTCGGGCACCTCGAGCAACATGAACGCGAACGAGGTGATCGCGCATCTGTGCACCGCGGCCGGGACCAGGGTGCACCCGAACGACGACGTCAACAACGGGCAGTCGTCCAACGACGTGATCCCGACCGCGATCCAGGTCAGCGCGGTGCTGACCGTCAGCGAAAAGCTGCTGCCGGCGCTGGTGCACCTGCGCAAGGCCATCGACCAGCGCGCGAAGGAACTGAAGAAGGTGGCCAAGACCGGCCGAACGCACCTGATGGATGCAATGCCGGTGACGTTCGGCCAGGAACTCGGCGCCTGGTCGGCGCAGCTGCGTTCCGGCATCGCGCGGCTGGAGGACGCGCTGGTGCGCGTGCGCAAGCTCCCGCAGGGCGGCACCGCGGTGGGCACCGGCATCAATGCCGATCCCGAACTCGGCCCGCGCATCGCGGCCGAACTCTCGCGCATGACCGGACTGCGTTTCGAATCGGCCGACAACTACTTCGAGGGCATCGGATCGCAGGACGCCGCGGTCGAGCTGTCCGGCCAGCTCAAGACGCTCGCGTGCTCGCTGATGAAGATCTCCAACGACCTGCGCTGGATGAACTCCGGTCCGCTCGCGGGACTCGGCGAGATCGAACTGCCCGCGTTGCAGCCCGGCTCCTCGATCATGCCGGGCAAGGTGAATCCGGTGATTCCCGAAGCGATGGCGATGGTCTGTGCACAAGTGATCGGCAACGACACGACGATCACGATCGCGGGGCAGAGCGGCAACTTCCAGCTCAACGTGATGCTTCCGGTGGTCGCCCTGAACCTGCTGCAGTCGGTCGAACTGCTCGCGAACGCGTCGCGCCTGCTCGCCGACAAGGCGATCGCGGGCTTCAAGGTGCGCGAAGACAAGATCAAGGAAGCGCTCGACCGCAATCCGATCCTCGTGACCGCGCTGAATGCGGTGATCGGATACGACAAGGGTGCAGCCACGGCCAAGCAGGCCTACAGGGAAGGCCGTCCGATCCTCGACGTCGCGCTCGAGACCACCGGGCTGTCGCGCAAGCAGTTGCAGGAATTGCTCGATCCGGCCGCGTTGGCCAAGGGTGGCATCCATGGGGGTTCGGCCGGCGGCTGATCCGGTGTAGCGTGACGGTGGTCACGCTTGTGGCGTCCGGCACATGTTGATCCGGGTCGCGAGCGACCATACTTCGGCGATTCATGCTGCGCGGCGACGTCGCCGCCCGTGATCCGCTCGCAAAAGTGGCTCCCCGGCACCTGCCGGAGCAGGCGCGCCGGCTCCCCGACCGCGCGCCACGCGGGGACGCGCATCGTCCCCGTTCTCGTATATCTATCCGGAGCGTTGTCATGTTGAGAAAACTCATCCTTGCCTCGGCGCTCGTCGCCGGCACTGCGCTCGCGCAGCAGAACGTCGACATCAGTGGCGCCGACTTCCAGTCCGGCGGCGCGGACTCGACGCTGGCCGATCTCGGCCGCAAGTCCGCAGCGTCGGGCACCCGACTGATCATCACCGCGCCGCCGGAATGGCACGCCCGCATCGCGTCGAAGGTGCGCGCAGGCGGCGCCGCCGACCTCGTCCTGCGCGAAGGCTTCTACGAGAACGTGCTCGTGCGCGTGCAGTCGAGGGGCGCCGAAACGGCGGCCGAGCCGGCACGCGCCGAGGCCGAGCGCAGCCGCGCCGAGGTCGAGCGCGCCAAGGCCGAAGCCGAAAAGTCGCGTGCCGAAGCCGCGAAGGCCAAGGCCGAAGCCGAAAAGCTGCGCGCCGAAGCCGAGCGCGCGCGCTTCGAAGCGGAACTCGCGAAGGCCCAGGCCGCGCAGGCCGCGCAAGCCGCGGCGGCCGCGCAGGCCGCCGCGACGCCCTCGCCCGCAGCGGCGGCGGCCAGCAAGCCGGTGGCATCCACGGCGGCTGCCGCGCGCGCCCCGACGGCCCCTGCAACCGGGGACGAGGAAGCGATCCGGCGCAAGTTCGAGCAGTCCCTCAATGGTGGGCGCAGCGCCGATGGCACGCTCACGGTGGCC
>DAIOWG010000097.1:0-9828 GCA_036758645.1 Dokdonella sp.
GCCGGCATGGATGCACTGCTTGCGCGCGTGCGCGATGGCGGAGCGGTCAAGGCCTCCGACTTCGAACGCGCGGGACCGCGTGCGGCGTCCGGCTGGTGGGGGTGGAAGGACGAGAAGCGCTGGCTCGAGGCGCTGTTCGCGCTCGGTGACCTGATGGTCGCGCGGCGCGACAATTTCCAGCGCGTCTATGACCTCAGCGAGCGCGTGCTGCAGCGTGCACGACGGCTTGCCGAGCCTGTGCCCGTCGCCGACGAGGCGGCGATGCGCGAACAGTTCGTGCTCGGCGCCGTGCGCGCGCTCGGCGTGACCCAGGCGCGCTGGATCAACGACTACTTCCGCAGTGGTGGCAAGCTGAAGGACGCAGCGCTCGATCCGTGGATCGAAGGCGGCGCGCTGGTGCGGATCGATGTCGAGGGCTGGAGTGCGCCGGGATACGTCCATCGCGACCACGCGGCGTTGCTCGCGCGTGCCGCGACCGGCCGATTGCGCGCGAGCCATACGACGTTGCTGTCTCCATTCGATCCGGTCGTCTGGCATCGCGAACGTGCATCCACGATGTTCGGCTTCGACTATCGCATCGAGTGCTACACGCCGGCACCGAAGCGGCGCTGGGGCTACTACGTGCTGCCGATCCTGCGGCGCGGCCGATTGGTCGGGCGACTCGACGCGAAGGCGCACCGCGGCACCGGCGTGTTCGAGGTGAAGGCGATCTATCTGGAGGAAGGCCACGAACCGAACGCGGCACTCGCACGCGACATCGCCGCTGCGATTCGTGCGAGCGCACGGTGGCATCAGACGCCCGAGGTCCGCCTCGGGCGATGCGAACCGCGTGCGCTGGGACGGGCATTGCGCGCGGCATTGGCCGCGCAGGACTGACGCGCGCCGCCTCCGACGCCGAGTCGTCGAACCGGGGCGTGGCCCCGGTCGACTCGATGCGGATCAGGCTGGCTGCGAACGACGCTGCGCGCCGTTGCGCTGTTGCGGCTTTCCGCGTGCACCCGCATGCGCACCCGGATTGCCGCCGCCGACATGCGGACGACGCGCATGACGCTGCGGCTGCGGTCGGCCCTGCTGCGGGCGCGAACGCGCGGAATCGTCGATGCGCAGCGGCGTCGAGGGTTCGAACCCGGCGACCGCTTCGACGGCGATTTCCTGCCTGAGCAAGCGGCGGATGTCGCGCAGCAGTCCGTCTTCCTCGTGCGAGACCAGCGAGATCGCCAGGCCCTCGGCGCCCGCGCGGCCGGTGCGGCCGATGCGGTGCACGTAGTCCTCGGCCACCATCGGCAGGTCGTAGTTGATGACCATCGGCAACTGGTCGATGTCGAGGCCGCGCGCCGCGATGTCGGTCGCGACGAGCACGGCGACCTTGCCGCTCTTGAAGTCCTTGAGCGCGCGCGTGCGCTGGTTCTGGCTCTTGTTGCCGTGGATCGCGGCGGCGCGCAGGCCGGCGCGCTCGAGCATCGTCGCGAGCTTGTCGGCACCGTGCTTGGTGCGGCCGAACACCAGCGTCTGGCGCGCGTCGTTCTGCAACAGGTGCAGCAGCAGGTCGCGCTTGCGCGCGGAGTCGACCGGGTGCACGCGGTGCGTGACGGTCGCGGCGACGCTGTTGGGCTTGGCGACCTGGATCTCGACCGGATCGCGCATGAACTCGCCCGCGAGCGCCTTGATCTCCGGCGCGAACGTGGCCGAGAACAGCCACGTGATGCGGTTCTGCTTGGGCAGGTGGCCGAGGATGCGCTTGATCGCGGGCAGGAAGCCCATGTCGAGCATGCGGTCGGCTTCGTCGAGGATCAGAACTTCCACGTGCGACAGGTTCACGCTGCGCTGCTGCACGTGGTCGATCAGGCGACCCGGCGTCGCGACGAGGATGTCGACGCCACGACGCAGCGCATCGACCTGCGGCTGCATGCCGACGCCGCCGAAGATCGTGGCCGCGCGGACGCCCAGGTGCTTGCCGTAACCGCGCACGCTGTCGTGCACCTGCGCGGCGAGCTCGCGCGTCGGCGTCAGCACGAGCGCACGAGGCGTCTTGGGCTGGGCTGCGTGGCGGTGGGTGACATAGAGGCGGTCGAGCAGCGGCAGCGAGAACGCCGCGGTCTTGCCGGTGCCGGTCTGCGCGCCGGCGAGCAGGTCGCGCCCTTCGAGGGCGACCGGGATCGCCTGCGCCTGGATCGGCGTCGGGTGGTCATAGCCTTGTTCGGACAGCGCGCGCAGCAGGGCGGGCGAGAGGCCCAGTGATTCGAAACTCATTCGGAAAACTCCATCAGGTGCCGGAGTGCCGCACGCAGGCGCGCGCCTCGGCCGGTGACGGCGCAAGGCAGGTCCAGTGTGGACACGGGAAACCGATCCGCGAGGATCGGAGCAAACCCGGAGCGTTCCCAAGAAACCGCGCTGCAGGTGCATGGTGGCGGATCGAGGGCCGGTGTGGCCTGCGAATCCGGGTCTGGCACGACGAAAGCCGATCGGCGCGGAGCGTGGATCGATGCCGGGAGGCATCGGTCGGATCACGTTCCAGAGGGAAAACCGCGTGGCGGCGCAACAGACAGCGCGCACCATACACGAAGGTCGATGAACAAGCCACTGGATTCGATGGCGCGTCGCGCGCGCGCCGGGGGCTTGCGCGCGGGCCGCCGCGCCCGCGGCGTCGAGGCGCCGCGCGCACGCGCCGGAACGATACGGCGCGGCGCGGCCGCGTGCGCGTGCCGTGCTCCAATGCAGGTTGGACGCAGCGAGAGAGTGCCGGCCGATGATCGAGATCGGGACGAGCGAGCGGCAGCGCGCCCGGCGTGCGCCGCAAGGTGCGCGATTCGCGTGGGTACTGGCCTGCCTTGCCGGCTTGGCCGGTGCTGACACGCCCGGCGTGCAGCGCGACCTCGTGTTCGAGCAGATGTCGCCCTTGGCGCATCCGGAGCGCGTGTTCGAACGCATGGCCAGCCCGCTCGCAAGTGCCGCGATGCGCGAACGACTTCACGCGGCACGCGCACGCAGCGATGATCCCTGGCCTGCGCTCGATCTCGCCCGGGAACGCTTCGAGCTGTTCGTACCGGATGGCGCGCCGCCGGATTCCGGTTTCGGGCTCGTCGTGTTCGTGCCTCCATGGGAAGAACAGGGACTGCCGGCGGAGTGGTTGCCGGTGCTCCAGCGCCATGGTCTGGCGATGGTCACGGCTGGGCGTTCCGGCAATGCGCAGGACGTCGGCGCCCGGCGCGTGCCGCTCGCATTGCATGCGCTCGAGAACGTGCGCGGCAGGCTCCGCATCGATTCCGAGCGCGTCTACGCAGCGGGGTTTTCCGGAGGTTCGCGCGTCGCGCTGCGGTTGGCGGTCGCATGGCCCGACGTGTTCCGTGGCGCCTTGCTCAACGCAGGCAGCGACCCGCTCGGCAGTGCCGAGGTGGCGTTGCCGGAGCCGGTCCTGTTCGATCGGCTCGAACGAGCGTCGCGACTCGTCTATCTCAGCGGAACGCGCGATGGGCCCGCGCTCGCCGCCGACCGTGCGAGCCGCCGCTCGGCGACCGAGCTCTGCATTGACGGAACCCGCGTGTTCGGCATTTCGGGTGGTCGCCACCAGCCGGCCGGTGCGCAGGCTTTCGCGCGCGCCCTGCGCGCACTCGAGACGCCAGCGCGCGGCGGCGCAATCGGCGAGGCCTGTCGCGAACGCCGGTCGCGGCGCATCGCGCGCGAAGCGCACGCGATCGCGGCGCTCGTCGATGCGGGCGATCACGCACGCGCAGCGCGCGCGTTGGTCGAATTCGACTCGCGCTGGAGCGGGCTCGCGCGCGAGGCCAGTCGTGAACTCGATGCGCGCATCGACGTTTCGACGGCGCATGCGCCGGCGCCGGACTGATCGCGGGTGGCTTACGCACGGCCTGGCGCATGCGCGATCATGTGTGGATGAAGACAGCAATCACCTCCAGCGAAGACGCCGGCGCGAGCGTCCGGCTCGACATCTGGCTGTGGGCCGCGCGCTTCTACAAGACGCGCGCGCTGGCCAAGCAGTCGGTCGAAGGCGGCAAGGTCGAGGTCAATGGCGCCGCCGGCAAACCCGCGAAAGCGGTCAAGCGCGGTGACCTGTTGCGCGTGACGCGCGGCGAGGATCGCCATGAGGTCGAGATCCTCGGGTTGAGCGAAGCGCGCGGACCCGCGCGCGTCGCGCAGATGCTCTACCGCGAGACCGAAGCCGGGCGCGCCGCGCGCGAAGCCGCCGCCGAACAGCGCCGCCTCGTTGGTGCGAGCCAGGCGAAGCCCCCGGGCAAACCCGACAAGCGTGCACGCCGCCTGATCCGTGCGCTCGGCGACATCGACGCGTTCTGACAGCGAGGCGCCCGCCAGCGCCTCGCAGGCGCAACGGCTCGCATCGTCGCACTGCCCAGCCGCGAGGCGTCAGCGTACTTCACCTGCCCGCGATCTCGGCGAGATGGCGCGTGAACGAAGGCAGCAGCAGCCGATTGCCGTAGGCACTCAGGTGGTCGCCGTCGAAGTACAGCGGGCGCCCCTGCATCGCGGCCTCGCAGGTCGATCCCGGGCAAAGCACGGGCAGAGGATCCCAGAGGCTGATCGCGGGGCTGCGCATTGCGAGCCGGGCGAAACTTTCGAGCACCGGCGCGCGATAGCGCTCGATCTCCTCGCGCGTGATCGACAAGCCCGGTGCGCACACCGGATTGGAAGCATTGAACCGATCGGAGCAGCGGAACGGCGGCGCGCGCAGCAGCGGCTTGGGGGCTTCGAGCACGATGTGCAGGCCGCGCGCGGCAAGCGGCTCGAGCAGAGCGGGCAGCGCGCGCTCCGCGGCGAGCCTCGCCGCGACTGCGGCAGGGCCGGTCATGCTGCTCCACGCCGCGGGTTCATCGGTTGCGGCGAACTGGTTGCTCAGGCGAGGGAGCCGCAGCGCGGCGAGAAACACGACGTCGCCGGCCTGTGCTCGCCTGAGGATGTCGTCGAGCGCGGCCTTGCCCTGCGCGGGGCACACGCCGCCTTCTCGATGGGGTTGCAGGCTCGCGAACGTGCAGCCGGGGTTGTGATAGAGCACGACGCGCGCGCCCGTGCGCAGCACGTGTTCGCCGAGCAGCGTCATGTATCCGGTCGCATGCGAGTCGCCGAGTGCGAAGACGGTGGGTGTGCGATGCGCCGGAGCCGCGCACCCGACGCGCGACATGATCTGGAGACCGCCTGCCTGCGTACCGGGCTCGCGCCGCAGATGACAGCCCGGGACGTCGGGCAGCGAAGCGGCCGGGACCGCGTACCAGTCGCCGCTGTTGCGCGACACGGTGGTCAATGCGAACGCACGCCGGTGTTCGAACAGCTGGCTCGTGATCGCCCAGGCGCCGCAGGCCAGCAGGATGCCCGCCGCGATCACCGCCTGCCTCGGCCATCGCCTGAGCCATGCCGAATACCGCAACGGGCGCTCGACGACGAAGTACGAGGCGGTCGCAAGCGCGAACGTCGCTGCGAGCGCGATGCCGCGTGCGCCGACCGATTCGAGCCCGCTGGTCCAGCGCAGCAGCACGAACACGGGCCAGTGCCAGAGGTAGAGCGAATAGGACAGGCGACCGATCGTCGCCATCGGGGCGCTGCCGAGCGCGGCATGCAGCACGCCACCCTCGCGTGCGTGCAGGAAGCCGATGACGCCGAGCGTGCCCAGCACCGGCAGCCACGCACCGGGCCACGGGAACGCGCGTGGATTCGACGTCGCCAGTCCCCATGCGAGCAGGCCGAGCGAGAGCCATGCAGCGCCGCGCGCGAGCAGGTCGATGCTGCGCCCGTGCCATGCTTGCGCGCGCTTGCAAAGCGCGAGCAGCTGGAACAGCAGCACGCCTGACGCGAGTTCCCATACGCGCGACTGGATCAGATAGAACGCGCCGGTCCGATCTGTCCGCGCGAGCTGCATCGCGACTGCGAGCGAAGCCACGAGCGCGACCGCGACCAGGCACGAAGACCGCACGCGCCATCGCCCGCCGCGCGTCCAGGCGAAGAACAGCAGCGGGAACAGCAGGTAGAACTGCTCCTCGACGCCGAGCGACCAGGTATGCGTGTAGGGGTTGAACTCGGTGGTCGGCGCGAAGTAGGCCTCGCGCTGGTGCGCGAGGTACCAGTTGCTCAAGCCGAAGAACGCGTGCAGCCCGGTGAGTTCGTTGGCTCGGCTCAGCCAGGCCGCGGGAACCACCAGCGCCGACGCGACGCTGGTCAACAGCAGGCACGCCAGCAGCGCGGGAACGATGCGCTGCACCCTGCGCGCGTAGAAGTAGCCGAGGAACGATCCGAGCCCGCCCTCGCGCCAGCCGTGCACCGACGCCGCGACCACGAAGCCGGAAATCGCGAAGAACACGTCGACGCCCGCGAAGCCGCCGGGCAGCCAGCGTTCGTCGAGGTGGTACGCGATCACCGCGAGCACGGCGATCGCACGCAGGCCATCGATGTGCGCGACGTGGCGCGCTGGCGGCAAGGCGTCCGCGCGTTCACAGGGATCGCCACCGCGAACGGCAATCACTGGCGCGGGTTCCGGCGCCACTCTCGAATCGATGCTCACGTGAGCTTCTTCAGGCGGTACAGCGCCTCGAGCGCTTCGCGCGGAGACAACGAATCGGGATCGAGCGCGCGCAAGGCCTCCTCGGCCGCCGATGGCAGCGGCGGCGCAAACAGGCCCAGTTGCGGTTGCGGGGAACCGCTCGCGGGCGATTGCGCGGCCGACGCGGCACCGCTCTCGAGCGACTCGAGCGTGCGCCTCGCGTCCGCGATCACCGCGCGCGGCAACCCGGCCAGTGCGGCGACCTGCAGCCCGAAGCTGCGGTTCGCGGGGCCTGCCTTGACCGCATGCATGAACACCAGTTGCTCGCCGTACTCGACCGCGTCCAGGTGCACGTTCGCGATGCCCTCGAGCTCCGAAGCGAGCGCGGTGAGTTCGAAATAATGCGTCGCGAACAGCGCGAAGGCGCGATTCGTGCCCGCGAGGCGCACGGCGCAGGCGCGCGCGAGCGCGAGCCCGTCCCAGGTCGAGGTGCCGCGCCCGACCTCGTCCATCAGCACCAGGCTCGACGCGGTCGCATGGTGCAGGATGTTGGCGGTCTCGCTCATCTCGACCATGAAGGTCGACTGCCCGCGCGCGAGGTCGTCGCCGGCGCCGATGCGCGTGAAGATGCGGTCGATCGGTCCGATCGTCGCGGCGTCCGCCGGTACGAAGCTGCCGACGTGCGCGAGCAGCACGATGATCGCGGCCTGGCGCATGTAGGTCGACTTGCCGCCCATGTTCGGGCCGGTGATCACGAGCATGCGGCGACCTTCGTGCAGGTCGAGGTCGTTCGGCTCGAACGGCTCGTCGCGCACCTGCTCGACCACCGGATGGCGGCCGCGCACGATGCGGATGCCGGGATCGTCGGCCAGCGCGGGCCGCGTCCAGCCCAGCGTGTCGGCGCGTTCGGCGAGGTTGGCGAGCACGTCGAGTTCGGCCACCGCCGCCGCCGCGGCCTGCAGCGGGGCCAGGCGCGCGATCAGGGTGTCGAGTACGCCCTCGTACAGCGCCCGTTCGCGCATCAGCGCGCGCTCGCGCGCGCCGAGCACCTTGTCTTCGAACTGCTTGAGCTCGTCGGTGATGTAGCGCTCGGCGCCCTTGAGCGTCTGGCGCCGCGTGTAATGCGTCGGCGCCTTGCCCGACTGCGCCTTGCTGATCTCGATGTAATAGCCGTGCACGCTGTTGTACCCGACCTTCAACGCCGGGATGCCGGTCGCCGCGCGTTCGCGTTCCTCGAGGTCGACGAGGAACTGGTCGGCGTGGGTCGACAGCAACCGCAACTCGTCGAGTTCGGGATCGTAGCCGGCACGGATCGCGCCGCCGTCGCGCGCCAGCGCGGGGGGCGCCTACGCGATCGCGGCGGTGAGATGCGCGGCAGTCCCGGCATGTTCGCCGAGTCTCGCCAGCAGCGTCGCGAGCAACGACGCGGCCGCGGGCTCGCGTGGCGACGCGGCGTCGATGCCGTCACCGGGCGACATGCCGGAAGCGATCGCCTCGCGCAGGCGCGGCGCGAGCTGCAGGCCGTCGCGCAGCGTCGAGAGGTCGCGCGGGCGCGCAGAGCGCAATGCGACGCGCGCGAGGATGCGTTCGAGGTCGCCGATGCCGCGCAGGACCTCGCGCAATGGTTCGTGCCGGCGCTGCTGCAACAGCAGGTCGACCGCCTGCTGGCGCGCGGTCAGCGCGCCGCGATCGCGCAACGGCCGGTGCAGCCAGCGCCGCAGCAGGCGTGCACCCATCGGCGTGATCGTGCGGTCGAGCACGCCGAGCAGGGTGAACTCGCGGTTGCCGCTCGGATGCGTGTCGAGTTCGAGGTTGCGCCGCGTCGCCGCATCCATCGCGATCGAATCGTCCGCGGTTTCGAACGCCATCCCCGCGATGTGCGGCAGCGACGATTTCTGGGTTTCCTCGACGTAGCCGAGCAGCGCCCCCGCCGCCGCCACCGCGAGCGGATGCCCGTCGCAGCCGAAGCCGGACAGGTCGCGCGTACCGAAGAAGCGCGCGAGTTCGCGCTGCGCGGTCGCCACGTCGAAGTGCCAGGGCGCGCGCTTGCGCAAGCCGGGCAGGGACTTCACGAAGGACGGCCAGGCGAGGTCTTCGGCGACGAGCGTCTCCGCGGGCACGAGGCGTGCGAGCTCGGCCGCGAGCGCCTCGGCATCGCCGACCTCGCCGAGCAGGAAGCGGCCCGACGCGAGATCGACATGCGCGAGCCCGTAGCCGTCGCGACCGGCCGCGATCGCGAGCAGCAGGTTGTCGCGGCGCTCCTCGAGCAGTGCCGCATCGGTCACGGTGCCCGGCGTCACGACGCGCACGACCTTGCGCTCGACCAGGCCCTTCGCCGCCGCGGGATCCCCGATCTGCTCGCAGATCGCGACCGATTCACCCAGCCGCACGAGTTTCGCGAGGTAGCCTTCGGCCGCGTGGTACGGCACGCCGGCCATCGGGATCGGCGCCCCGGCGGAGGCGCCGCGCTGCGTCAGCGTGATGTCGAGCAGCCGTGCGGCCTTGCGCGCGTCGTCGTGGAACAGTTCGTAGAAGTCGCCCATGCGGAAGAACACGAGCGTGTCCGGATACTCCGCCTTGGCGGCGAAGTACTGCTTCATCAGCGGGGTGTGTTCCCTCGAACCCTCGGGGGCTGGCATCGGGACTTCGCGTTCTCGGTGGCGTGCACGCGGCGGCGCCGGCGTGGAAGCGCGGGATTATCGGGCACAACCCGCCGCGCTGCATGCCCGCTATGCGAATCGGGGTTGTGGAGCTGCCACTGCGACGCGCAGCCATCGGTGGCCGCGCGCCCCCGGCGTGGCCCCGCCAGCGCTCAGGTACCCGCAGGCGCCGCCGCGGCCCCGATATGCCGGCCGATGAAGGCCTCGAGCCTGCGGTAGAACTCGATGTTGTTGTCGTCCTTGTAGAAGCCGTGGCCTTCCTTCGGCACCGCCATCCATTCCGGCGGATGGCCGGCCTCCTGCAGTGCATGGCGCATCGCCTTCGCCTGCGCGAACGGCGCGCGACGGTCCGATTCGCCATGCACGAGCAGGATCGCGGCCTTGATGCGCGCGGCCATCGAGGTGGGCGAGCTCGCCGCGAGTGCCTCCTCGTCGCGCCCGATCGCGCGTTCGAGATAGTTGCGGCCCCACGCGCTTTCGCGGATGTCGCCCTTGTCGTACATCATGCCGAGGTCGTAGATCCCGGCGAAGCCGACTGCGCACTTGAACAGCTCCGGTGCGCGCGCGGCACTGACCATCGCGGAATAGGCGCCGAAGCTCGCGCCGTAGGCGCAGATGCGCTGCGGATCGGCATGGCCCTGGCTGATGGTCCAGCGCACGCCGTCG
>DAIOWG010000098.1:0-9627 GCA_036758645.1 Dokdonella sp.
ATCGGCGCATCGAACATCGGCGTCGCATGCGGCTCGAGCGGTTGCGGTCGCGGCATCCGGTCCCAGTTGAAATCAGGCACCGCGGGCGCGCCGCCGCAGCCGCCGAGTGCGAGCACGAGCACGGCGACGATCACGAGCTTCGTCATTGCGGCTCCTCCTCGAGCTGGTCGGCTTTCGGCGACAGGATCAGCCGGTTCGGATGACGACGGATTTCGCGGCTGAACTCGTCGAGGTTGCGGCTCGACGACTCCAGGTGGTGGGTGATCACGTCCATGCGGCTCGACAGCGAGGCGAGCACGCTCGCCAGGTCCTGCACCGCGCGGCGGATGTCCTGCCGGTTGTCGCCTGCGATGCCGGCGAGGTCGCCGAGCGCGCGATCGAGCGTCTCGCGCGTCTTGCGCAGTTCCCCTGCGAGCGCCCGCGCCTCGCCGAGGATCTCGCCGACCGCGGCGCGGTTCGCGGGTTGCAGCACCTCGTTGAGCCCGGCCGATGCCTGGTTCAGGCGCTCGAGCAGCACGCGCGTCTGCTCGACCAGGATCGGCGCACCTTCGTCGATCGTGCCGGTGATCGAATCGACGCGTTCGGACAGGCTGCGGATCAACGGCGAGATCTGCGTTCGCGTCAGCGTCGTGACTTCGCCCGCGAGCTGGTTCATCGCGGAGAAGATGTCGGCGCCCTCCTCGCCCCGGAGTTCCGCACCGGGAGCGAGCATCTCGCGACTCGCGCCCTCGCGGATGCCGATCGACACGTCCGCGAGCAGTCCGCTCGACTGCAGCCGCGCGATGCTGTCGACCGGAATCGGCCAGTCGCGACGCAACGCGAGTTCGACCTTGTAGCGCGTGCCCTCGGCCGTGCGCTCGGGCACGACCTGTCCGACCTGTCCGATCCGGTAACCCTCGTAGAACACCGGCGCGCCGTAGCGCAGCCCGGTCACGTTGCGATAACGCACCAGATAGTCGTCGCTGGCGACGCTGCGACCGGTGATGAGGGCCAGGCCGAACAGCAGCAGGCCGATCGCGGCGACCACGAAGATGCCGACCAGCGTGTAGTTGACGGTGTCGCGTCTCAAGCCCCTTCCCCATCCGGCACGCGGCGCCGGTGCGCCGGAGCCGCGGCGGAATGATCGCACAGGATCATGCCTCTTCCTCCGTGAGCCGCCGCAGGTAAGCGTCGGCATCGACCAGCACCTCGCGCGGACGGCGATTGAGCAGGTCCTGGATGCGCTCGATGCCGGAGGCGCGCACCTCGGCGACGCTGCCGGTCAACAGCACCTCGCCCTGGTCGAGCACGGTGATCGTGTCGGCGATCTTGAACGCGCTCTCGAGTTCGTGCGTGACGACCACGATCGTCATGCGCAGCGCATCGCGCAGTCGCAGGATCAGCTCGTCGAGTTCGGCCGAGACCACCGGGTCGAGGCCGGCCGAGGGCTCATCGAAGAACAGCAGCCGCGGATCCATCACGATCGCGCGCGCGAGTGCCGCGCGCTTGACCATGCCGCCCGACAGCTGGCTCGGCATCAGGTCCTGGAAACCGCCGAGGTTGACCACCTCGAGCTTGATCCGGCTCATGATCCGGATCGTCGACTCATCCAACGTGGTGAGCTCGCGCAGCGGCAGCGCGACGTTGTCCCCGACCGTCATCGAAGTCAGCAGCGCGCCGCCCTGGAACGACACGCCGATGCGCTTGCGCACGTCGAGCAGCTCGCGCGCGCTGGCCTTGCCGAGGTCGATCCCGAACAGCCGCACACTGCCCGATACCGGCCGCTGCAACCCGAGCAGGTGGCGCAACAGGGTGCTCTTGCCCGAGCCCGATCCACCCATGATCACGCGGATCTCGCCGGCGCCGACCGCGAAATCGATGCCGTGCAGCACGCGCCTGCGGCCGTACCAGGCTTCGAGTCGTTCGACCTCGATCAGGGGCGCGATCGCATTCATGTCATCGATTGAGGAAATAGCTGAACACCATGTCGACCACGATGATCCAGCAGATCGACAGCACCACCGCGCGCGTGGTCGCGCGGCCGACGCCTTCCGCGCCGCCCGTGACCGAGAAGCCGGTGCTCACGCCGATCAACGTGATCAGCAGCGCGAACACGACGCTCTTGGACAGGCCCTGCCAGACGTCGCCGGGATCGAGCAGCGACATCGACTGCAGCAGGTAGGCCGCGGGCGTCAGGTCGAGCGCGGGCGCGCTGTAGAGCGCGGCACCGAGGATCGCCACCGCATCGGCGAACACAGTCAGCGCAGGCAGCATCACGAGCATCGCGATCAGCGCGGGCGCGACGAGGAAGCGCACCGGCGCGATGCCGATCACCGCGAGCGCGTCGACTTCCTGCGACACCGACATCGAGCCGATGCGCGCCGCGAGTGCCGATCCCGAACGCCCGGCGACGAGGATCGCGGTGATCAGCGCGCCGAACTCGCGCGTGACGGACTTCGCGACCGCGACGACGACCTGCGACTGCGCGCCGAACTCGCTCAGCGAGGCGACGAACTGGATGCCGAGCATGAGGCCGACCGTGAAACCGAGCAGGGCCACGATCGGCAACGCGTCGACGCCGATCTCGCGCATCTGGCGCGCGATCGCGGCGAGACGCACCGGTTGGCCGACGCGCCACCCGACGGCGGCGTAATAGAGCGAATCGAACAGCAGCATGGCCGCATGCCCGACGCCAGCGAATGCATCGAGCGTGGTGCGCCCGATCGCGGCGAACGGGTGCGCCGGCGTACTCACGCGAGCAGTGCGTCGGCCGCGGGCACGAGATGGAACACGCGGTCCAGTCGCGCGAGTTCGAGCACCGCGCGCACGGCGTCGCTGACCGCCACCAGCGCGAAGCGACTGCCGCGCGCGCGCGCGGCCTGGAAGCCTTCGACCAGCGCCGCGATACCCGACGAGTCGATGTAGCTCACGGCCGAGAGTTCGACCCCGACCGGGGCGCCGCTCGCGAGTGCGTCGAGCACTTCGCGGCGCACGTCCTGCGACCACGACAGGTCGACTTCGCCGCTGAGCCGCACCAGCACGTAGCCGTCGCCGTGCTCGCGCGCGATGCTGTTGCCTTGCATGTTCATGCCTCGTTGGCCTCGTCGTTGATGGCGTCGGTGATGCGCTTGCGCAGGGTCAGCCGATTGCCCTGGCCGCCGGGCGCCGGCTCGATCTGCCAGTCGTCCATGACCTCGTCGATCAGCGCGAGCCCGAAACCGCCGCAGCGGCACTCGCCCAGCGGCTTGGCGCGGATGGTCGCGGCGTCGACGCACGGCGCGCGGTCGGTCAGTTCGAAGTTCACGTGGTGGCCCGCGCGCGACAGCCGCAGCTGGATGTCACCGCTGTTGGAGGGTCCGTAGGCATGACGGATGATGTTGGTGCAGGCCTCGTCGACCGCGAGCACGAGCCGGTCGCGCAGGCGCGGTTCGATGCCGATCCGGTCGAGCGCCTGGCGCAACGCGCCACGCAGGCTGCGCATCTCCTCGGCGCGCGCCGGCACGCGCAGTTCGAGCAGCGATTCGGGCGCGCCTGCGCGCGGCGCCTCGACCATCAGCAGCGTGGTGTCGTCGACGAGCCGCAGGTGCTTGAGGTCGGTCAGCAGTCCGCGCAGGCGCGCATCGGTCGCGGCGGGGGCATGGCGCGCGATCAGTTCACGCACGCCCGCGTTGCCGATCGGCTTGCCGGCGGCGTCGCGCACGTCGGTCGCGCCATCGGAGAACGCGTACAACGTGCCGCCTTCGAGCGCGACCTCGTGCTCGTCGAACGCGATGCCGGGCAGGATGCCGAGCGGTGGCCCTCCCGATGCGTACTCGGCGAACTCGCCGTGCGCGTGCACGACCACGGGCGGAAAGCCCGCGCCGGCGAAGCGCACGCGCGTCGCGGCACGGTCGCAGTAGCCGACCACCGCGCAGACGAAGCGGCCGTCCTGCGTGGTTTCGCAGAGTTCGTCGTTGACGCGCGCGAGCCAGCGCGAGGGATCGGCGCCGTCCTTGCCGGCCCAGCGCAGCAGCGAAGCGGTGCGCACCATCAGCAGCGCCGCGTCCAGGCCCTTGCCCGAGACATCGCCGATCACGAAGCCGATGCGGCCATCGGGCAGGTCGAAGTAGTCGTAGAAGTCGCCCGAGATCTCGTGCGCGGGGCGATTCACGCCGATCACCGGGAAACCGTCGCGCCGGCGCTTGGGCAGCAGCGAGCGCTGCAGCCTGCGCGCGAGGTCGAACTCGCGCCTGAGGCGCTGCTGCTCGAGCAGCACGCTGGCCATGCGCGCGTTGTTGATCGCGAGTGCCGCGGGCGCCGCGACGAGGTCGAGCAGTTCCGCGTCGGCGGCGTCGAACGGCCGGCCGTCGCGCCGGTTCACGATCTCGAGCGCACCGATCGGGCCCGCGGCCGTGCGCAGCGGCGCGCACACGAGGCTGTGCGTGACGAAACCGGTCTGGTCGTCCGATTCACGCCACACGCGGGGGTCGCTGGCCGCATCGACGACGAGCTGGGTTTCGTTGTCGGCGACCGTGCGTCCCACGATGCCCTGGCCGACCGCGAGCCGCGTGCCGCTGATGTCGACCGGGCCGACGCAGACGCGGCAATCGAGCACGCCGGTCACGGGATCGAGCAGGAACAACGATGCACCTTCGACCTGCATGAAGTCGACGACGCGATTCACGACCTCCGGCAGCGTCTGGCGCAGGTCCAGCGAGACGGCGAGCGCCTGCGAGAGGCCGGCGAGGAAGCGCAGCGTGTCGGCAGGCCCGGCCGGTGGCGCGCCCGCGCCGGCGGCGGCGGTTGCCGGCTGCTTGGCATGCCCGAGGTTCATCCGTCGCCGTGGGCACCGCCGCGTGCGGCCCGCTGGCGCCGGTTCTGCTGCAGGCCCCAGAGCGTCATGACCGGGCCCGACAGCACGTACAGCACGGCGATCGCGAACAGCACGCGCGGCGGGTCGAGCGCGAGGCCGACCAGCACCAGCATCGCCGCCGGAATCCAGATGAATGGCACGCGGTCCGAGCGCGGCCACGCCTTGAAGCTGAAGTAACGCACGCGACTCACCATCAACAGGCCCGCGATGACCGCGACGAACGGCGTGACGAAGTCCATGTCGGTCGCGTGCAGGCCGAACAGGCCACCGTCCTCGACCGACCAGACGAAGGACATGCACAAGCCCGCCGCGGCCGGACTCGCGAGGCCCTGGAAGTAGCGCTTGTCCGCGACCCCGACCTGGGTATTGAAACGCGCGAGGCGCAGCGCCGCGCAGGCCGCGTAGATGAAGGCGGCGGCCCAGCCGACCTTGCCCCAGCTGGGTCCGTAGGCGGTCAGCGCCGACAGCGACCAGGTATAGAGCACCAGCGACGGCGCGAGGCCGAAGCTCACGAGGTCCGACAACGAGTCGTACTGCACGCCGAAATCGCTCTGCGTGCCGGTCAGCCGGGCGACGCGGCCGTCTAGGCCGTCGAGGATCGCGGCGACGAACACCGCGATCGCGGCCTGCGTGTAGCGCCCGCCGATGCCGGCCACGATCGCGTAGTAGCCCGCGAACATCGCGGCCGTCGTGAACAGGTTCGGCAGCAGGTAGATTCCGCGCGGTGGCTTGCGCGCTCCGGTCGGGCTCGGTTCCATGTCGATCCGCGAGGCTGGGCTGCGATGGACGGAGTGTACCGTGATCCTCAATTCCGCGGTTTCTTGCTTGTAACGTGCGCCGACTGGTGCTATCCAGTCGCCTGTCCGGCGCCTCGCAGCGCCCATCCGAGATGCGAAGGCCCCCATGAAGCGTTCCTGGCCCCTGCTGTTCCTGCTCGCCGCCTGCGTGCCCGCGCTCGCCGCCGACATGTACTCGTGGACCGACGCGAACGGTGTCCGCCACTTCTCCGACTCGCCGCCGCCGGCGAGTGCGAAGGCGCAGAAGATCCGGCTCAAGGGCGGCGTCGCGACCAACGAAGAGGCGCCGGCCGATGCCGCGACCAGCGCGGGGACTTCACTCGCCGCGGCGGCGGGCTACTCGCCCGACGACATCAAGCGCAACTGCGAAATCGCCCGCCGCAACTTGGCGACAGCCGAAGACCAGGCGTTGCCGATGGATGCGGACGGCTTCCCGATCGACCTCGATGCGGCGAAAACCCGCCAGGCGCAGATCGACAAGGCGAATCAGCAGATCACGCTGTTCTGCACCAACTGAAGCGGCGCGCCACAGCCGCCCGCTGCAGGCCGGTCGCGCGCAGCGCGGTCGGCATGCCCTGAGCCGGAATCGCGGAACGCCAGCGCCATCGGCTCCGCCTTCGAGACTGTGCGGGCGTCACCGCCGCCTTGCGCGGCCCGAATCGCCGGTGTGCGGCGCCTGCGCTGCTAGAATCGACGGTTCCGTCGCCCAAGCCCTACCGCCATGCGCCTTTCCCGCTTTCATCTCGCGACCGTCAAGGAAGTGCCTGCCGACGCGGAGATCGCCAGCCATCGGCTGATGATCCGCAGCGGCATGATCCGCAAGCTCGCCTCGGGCCTCTACACCTGGTCGCCACTCGGCTTGCGCGTGCTCGCGCGCGTGGAGGCGATCGTGCGCGAGGAGATGGACCGCGCCGGTGCGCTCGAGGTGCTGATGCCCTCGGTGCAGCCGAAGGAACTGTGGGAAGAAACCGGCCGCTGGGAAAAGTTCGGCGGGCAGCTGCTCAAGATCAAGGACCGCAAGGACGCCTGGTACTGCTACGGTCCGACGCACGAGGAAGTCATCACCGATTTCGCGCGCCACGAGTTGCGCAGCTACAAGCAGCTGCCGGTCAACTTCTACCAGGTGCAGACCAAGTTCCGCGACGAGATCCGCCCGCGCTTCGGCGTGATGCGCGCGCGCGAGTTCCTGATGAAGGACGCCTACTCGTTCCATCTGACGGCGGATTGCCTCGAGCGCGAGTACCGCAACATGTACGACACGTACGCACGCATCTTCACGCGCCTTGGACTGCGTTTCCGCGCGGTGCAGGCGGACACCGGTGCGATCGGCGGCAACGCCAGCCACGAGTTCCAGGTGCTCGCCGATTCGGGCGAGGACGCGATCGCGTTCTCGGATGCGTCCGACTACGCGGCCAACATCGAACTGGCCGAGGCGCTCGCGCCGGCGACGCCGCGACCGGCGCCGTCCGCGACGGCAGAGCGCGTCGCGACGCCGGTGCAGAAGACGATCGACGAGGTTTCGGCCTTCCTCGGCGTGGCCCCTGCGCAGTGCATCAAGACCCTGCTCGTGCGCGGTCGCGACGGCCTCGTCGCGCTGTGCGTGCGCGGCGACCACGAGATCAACGAGGTCAAGGCGGCCAAGCTCGAGGAACTGCCCGGCGAAGTCACGCTGGCCGACGAGGCCGAGATCGTGCGCGTCACCGGCGTCAAGCCCGGCTTCATCGGCCCGGTCGAATTGCCCGATTCGATCCCGGTCATCGTCGACCGCAGCGCGGCGGCGGTTGCCGACTTCGTCTGCGGCGGCAACCAGGACGGCACCCACTGGCGCGGCGCCAACTGGGAGCGCGATGCGCGCACCACGCGCGTCGCCGACCTTCGCAAGGTGCTCGCGGGTGATCCTTCGCCCGATGGCCATGGCACGCTCGCGATCGCGCGCGGCATCGAAGTCGGCCATGTGTTCCAGCTCGGCGACACCTATGCGAAGGCGCTCGGCGCGACCGTGCTCGACGATGGCGGCAAGGCGCAGGTGATGCAGATGGGCTGCTACGGCATCGGCGTCAGCCGCATCGTCGCCGCCGCGATCGAACAGAACCACGACGACGCCGGCATCCTCTGGCCCGAGCCGATGGCGCCCTGGAGCGTCGCGATCTGCCCGATCAACGGCGCGCAGAACGCACAGGTGCGCGAGGAAGCCGAGAAGCTGCACGACGAGCTCGTCGCGCGCGGCGTCGAAGTGCTGCTGGACGACCGCGGACTGCGCCCGGGCCCGATGTTCGCCGACATCGAGCTGATCGGCATCCCGCACCGGATCGTCGTCAGCGAACGCGGCCTCGCGGCAGGCACGTTCGAATATCGCCGCCGCGGCGAGGCGGAGAATCGCGCGGTGTCGCGCGCGGAGATGCTCGAACTGCTCGGATGAGCCACGCCTCGCGCGCGCGGCTGGCCCCCCCGCCGCCCGTTCGCCGATAATCGCTCGGCGTCGCGGTCGCGTCGCGCAGTGCGAAGGAGTGCCGGAACCGATGTCGACCCATGCCGCCATGTCCATCACCAAGCCGATCTGGGAACCCGGCAGCGAACGCGTCGAGCGCGCGAACATCAGCCGCTTCATGCGTTTCGTGCGCGAGAGCACCGGCAACGACGACATCCGCCGCTACGGGCCGCTGTACGACTTCTCGCTGCGCCACCCGGACAGGTTCTGGTCGCTGGTATGGGAGTTCTGCGGCATCCGCGCGCACGGCGAGATGGAGCCCGTGCTGGTCGACCGCGAGCAGATGCCGGGTGCGCGCTGGTTCCCGAACGTCACGCTGAACTTCGCGCAGAACCTGCTGCGTTACAGGGACGATCGTTGCGCGATCGTGTTCCGCAACGAATGGGGCCACAAGCGCGAGTACTCCTACGCCGAATTGCACGCGGAGGTCGGCCGCCTCGCGCTTGCGCTGAAGAACGCCGGCGTCGGCGTCGGCGACCGCGTCGCCGGTTTCCTGCCGAACATCCCCGAAACCGTGATCGCGATGCTCGCGACCACCTCGCTCGGCGCGACCTGGTCGTCGTGCTCGCCCGACTTCGGCATCCGCGGCGTGGTCGACCGCTTCGGGCAGATCACACCGAAGGTGCTGTTCACGGCCGACCAGTACGGCTACGGCGGCAAGCGCTTCGACTGCCTCGGCAGGATCCGCGACGTGCTCGGTGAACTGCCGAGCGTGGAGACGCTCGTGGTGATCCCGTACGGCGCTGACGACTTGAAGCTCGATGGCCTGCGTGGCGCCGTGCCGTGGCCGGACTTCCTCGGCGAAGGCGAACACGCGCCCGAGTTCGTCGCGTTGCCGTTCGACCACCCGCTTTACGTGATGTACTCGTCCGGCACCACTGGCGTGCCGAAGTGCATCGTGCACGGCGCCGGCGGCACGCTGATCCAGCACCTCAAGGAATTGGTGCTGCACACGGACCTCAAGCGCGAAGACCGCATCTTCTACTACACGACGTGCGGCTGGATGATGTGGAACTGGCTGGTGTCGAGCCTCGCGGTCGGCGCCACGCTCGTGCTCTACGACGGTTCGCCTTCGCATCCGGACGGCAATGCGCTGTGGGACCTCGCCGACGAGGTCGGCATCAGCGTGTTCGGCACCAGCGCCAAATGGATCAGCGCGATCGAGAAAGCCGGCGTCAAGCCGCGCGAGACGCACAAGCTGATCCACCTGAAGACGATCCTCTCGACCGGCTCGCCGCTCGCGCCCGAGAGCTACGACTACGTCTACCGCGACGTCAAGGAACGCGTGCTGCTCGCATCGATTTCGGGCGGCACCGACATCGTGTCGTGCTTCGCGCTCGGCTGCCCGGTGCTGCCGGTCTACCGCGGCGAACTGCAGTGCCGCGGACTCGGCATGAAGGTCGAGATCCTCGATGACGCGGGCAAGCCCGTGCGCGGCGAGAAGGGCGAACTCGCCTGTACCGCGCCGTTCCCGTCGATGCCGGTGTTCTTCTGGAACGATCCGGACGGCG
>DAIOWG010000099.1:0-4032 GCA_036758645.1 Dokdonella sp.
CAGAGTGCGGCACGCAGGCGGCCGTCCGCGCTGCGGCCGAGCAGGTGACGGCGCCGGTCCGGCGCGAGTTCGCGCTCGCCGCGCGCATCCACGACGAGCGTGCGCGCGCCGCCGGCGCGCACGCGCATCGGTTCGACGTGCAGCGTGACGCTGCCGCCGCGGCCGTCCGGAAAACCGTCGAGCTCGAGCGTGACGCCGGGCGCCAGCGATTCGAGCCGTGCGAGATCGGCACGCGTGAGCGCGAGCACGTCCTCGGCCGCCGGCGCGGGCATCGCGGCGAAACCGGAGAGGAGCAGCAGGATCAGGGGCAGGCGTCGCATCGTCGTCACCGTCTCGTCGAGCGGGCAACGATCGCAGACCCCGCAACCCGATTCCAGCGACGCGGTGCGCAGATTCCGAATCCAGGACCGGCGCCGCTGCGGATTGCCGCAGCGGCGCCCACGGACTGGATCGTCGCCGAGCACGCGCGCACCCCAACCGAGGTCGCAGCGCATCCCTCTCCGAGCACGTGCGGACCGACGTGAGCCGTGCGAGTGGCGGGCCTCCGCGGAGGGTCTGCGACAGCGGTGCGGTGATCAGCGACGCGGCGGATCGGGCACGAACGCGTTCGGAAACGGCTGCGGCTCATGCGGCCGCTTCGGCGTGCGGATCACGCCCTGGGCGACGAGGTTGCGGTAGCTGTCGTACCAGATCGCGACCGTCTCGGCCGGCCGGCGCGATGCGCGCTGGAACGTCGTGGTGTCGACGCGCGCGTACTCGCGCTCGCCGTGCCCGGTGCCGAGGCGCTCCTCGCGCGCGCTCTTCGCGGCCGGCGCGGCTTGCGGGGACAGGCGAGTGCCTCCGGCCGTGCTGTCCGCGGCGCCGACGCTGCTGTCGGCGCGGCTTTCCGCGTCGGCCGCTGCCGGCGCGACCGGGGGCGGCGGCATCGACTTCTCGCGCGCGATCTCGTCGCGTCCGCGCCAGGCCGGCGCGCGCTCGGTGAACACCGCGACGCCGATCACGCCGACGTTCGCGGGACGGCCGGTTTGCGCCGCATAGCTCTCGGGCAGTGCGGTGAAGTTGAATTGCGCGATCTCGTCCAGGCTCTTGCGCCAGCCCGCGATCTCGGTCGTTTCGTGCGCATCGAGCACGTAGCCGGCCTGGTTCGTGTCGGCGGTTTCGCCGCTGACCGCGTTGACGCCGTCGACGCTGAGCACCGCGAGCACGCGCCCGCCGCTGCGGTTGCTCATGCGCACTGCGTAGCGATGGCCGGGCGTGCCGGCGATGTAGAGCTTGCCGTGGCGACTCCAGGTCGGCAGCGTCGCCCCGGTATCGCGATCGACGACCGCGAGGTCGATGAGGTTGCCTGCGCGCGCGGGCGCGGGCGCGGCAAGCGTGGCAGTGGCGAGCAGGGCGGCGCAAAGCAGGGTACGCATGGGAGTCTCCTCGGGTGGACGATCGCATCCAACGCGCGCCGGTGGCACGCGGGGTTCGCCCGCGGAGCGCATTCAGCCGCAGGCAGGAAAACCCCGCACGGTCGCGGGTCGAACGTCGGCGCGTGCGCCACGCGCTATGCTTCGCGTTTCCCCGATCCTGGCGGGCCGGCCGCGTGCCGGCCCGGAACCCGACCCATGTCCAAGCGCCGCATCCTGACCGGCATCACCACCTCCGGCACGCCGCACCTCGGCAATTACGTCGGTGCGATCCGCCCCGCGATCGCGGCGAGCCGCCGCGACGACGCCGAATCGTTCTACTTCCTCGCCGACTACCACGCGCTGGTGAAATGCGGCGACCCCGCGCGCGTGCAGCAGTCCACTCTCGAGATCGCCGCGAGCTGGCTCGCCTGCGGGCTGGATCCCGACAAGGTGCTGTTCTACCGCCAGTCCGACATCCCCGAAATCCCGGAACTCACCTGGTTCCTGACCTGCGTGACCGCGAAGGGGCTGCTCAACCGCGCGCACGCGTACAAGGCCGCGGTCGACGCGAACACCGCGGGTGGCGAAGACGCCGACGCAGGCATCACCGCGGGCCTCTACATGTACCCGGTGCTGATGGCCGCCGACATCCTCGTTTTCAATGCGCACGAGGTGCCGGTCGGGCGCGACCAGATCCAGCACATCGAGATGGCGCGCGACATCGGCCAGCGCTTCAATCATCTCTACGAAGGCGACTGGTTCACGCTGCCCGAAGCGCGCATCGAAGACAACGTCGCGACGCTGCCCGGCACCGACGGACGCAAGATGTCCAAGAGCTACGACAACACGATCCCGCTGTGGCTGCCCGCGAAGGAGCTGCGCAAGGCGATCCTCGGCATCGTCACCGATTCGCGCGCGCCCGGCGAAGCGAAGGATCCGGACACCTCCAACCTGTTCGCGATCTACCAGGCGTTCGCGAGCGCCGACGAAACCGACGCGATGCGCACGGCGTTCGCCGACGGCATCGCATGGGGCGAGGCCAAGCAGGCGCTGTTCGAACGCGTCGACGCCGAACTCGCGCCGCTGCGCGAGCGCTACGAGGCACTCGTCGCCGATCCTGCGCGCATCGAGCAGCAACTGCTGGCGGGCGCGGCGAAGGCACGCGAGCGCAGCCGCGCGTTGATCGCGCGCCTGCGCCACGCGGTCGGCGTGCGTTCGCTGGATGAAAAGCCGGCGGCAGCCGCGAGCGTCGATGCGCCGGCCGTCGCCCTGCCGCAGCTCAAGAGCTATCGAGAATCGGACGGTCGCTTCTATTTCAAGCTTGCGAACGGCAATGGCGACGTGTTGTTGCAGAGTCGCGGATTCGATTCGCCGAAGGAAGCTGGCCAGACCGCTTCGGCTCTGGTCGAGAAGAGCGGCAACTCAGCCGAGCTTTCCTTGGCGCTGCGCGATGCGCTTGGAGGAGCAGTCCTGCTGTCCCCTCGTCGGGAAGAAGTCGAGACGGCTCTGGCAGCGTTAAGAGCCGACAAGATCGCAAAGGAGCGCGCGAAATCCGCGTAGCGGATTGCGTCGGGTCGCGGCGCTCGTTCCGCTCGAGTGCTGCGGTCGGGCCGCTGCCGATCGCGCACAGGGTGCGCTCCTACGGAAGCACGGCGCGGCGTATCCTCCCGTAGCGTGCGGTGCCCGAATCACCAGTCACCAATCACGAATCACGAATCACGGCTCCCCGATGCGCCTCGTCCTGCTGATCCTCGTCGCGGTCTACGTCCTCAGCGTGCTGGTCGTGCACCTGCGCGGGCGCGCGCGGCTGCGGTTCGGGCGCCAGCTGCTCGACCATTCGGGCTTCTTCGCGCCGTACAACGTGTTCATGTACGCGTTCTCGGCGGTGCCTGCGAAGCCGTACCTCGATCGCGGCGCATTCGGCCACCTCGATCCGCTGCGCGACCATTGGCAGCTGATCCGCGACGAGGCGCTGCACCTGTTCGACGAGGGCTACATCCGCGCGGCCGAGAAGCACAACGACGCGAGCTTCGCATCGTTCTTCAAGGAAGGCTGGAAGCGCTTCTACCTGACCTGGTACGGCGAGCCGCTCGCCTCCGCCCAGGCGCTGTGCCCGGCCACGGTCGGATTGCTCGCGAAGATACCCGAGGTCAAGGCCGCGATGTTCGCGTTGCTGCCGCCGGGTTCGAAGCTCAATCCGCATCGCGACCCGTTCGCGGGATCACTGCGCTACCACCTCGGGCTCGCGACACCGAACGCCGATGACTGCCGCATCTTCGTCGACGGCGAGGCGTACTCGTGGCGCGACGGCGAGGACGTGCTGTTCGACGAGACCTACGTGCATTGGGCCGAGAACCGCACGGACCAGACGCGCGTGATCCTGTTCTGCGACGTCGAGCGTCCGCTGCGCACGTCGCTGATGCGCGCGATCAATCGCAGCGTCAGCCGCGTGCTCGGCCAGGCCACCGCGTCGCAGAACGTCGCGACCGAACAGGTCGGTGCGGTGAATCGGCTGTACGCGCTCGCGCATCGCATCGGCGAGGCCAAGAAGCGCTTCAAGCGCGCGCATCCGAAGGTCTATCGCTACGGTCGCATCGCGATCGGCCTCGCGCTGCTCGCCTGGCTGCTGGCGCCGCTC
>DAIOWG010000099.1:4132-9531 GCA_036758645.1 Dokdonella sp.
GCCGCGCTGGCGCGCGTCCAGCCTACAAGGGCATTGCGGTTACTCGCGCTCCAGATCGATCTCGAGGCCCTCGGCGGTGTTGCGCACGAGCACGAGGTCGAAGGTCGGCGTGCTGCCGTTGGCCTTGACGAGCACGTCCTCGCCATCGTCGATTTCGGTCGCGTAGACCTCTTCGCCGAAGCGTTCGCTGATCGCGGTGCGGATCAGTGCGGCGGCCGTCTCCTCGCCGGTGCCGGTCGGAATCGCGACGACGATCGACGTGGCCGCGGCGCCCGACGGCGTGAACGACAGTTCGACCTCGCCGCTCGCGCGCGCGGCGTCGTCGATCTCGATGCGCCACTTGTTCGAGGACTCGGCCAGGGCCGAGGCGGACATGCCGAGTGCGAGCAGCAGCGAAGCGGACAGCACGAGTCGGTTCATCACGATGCTCCAGCTATTGGGGAGCATCCATCCTGCATGCCGGCGGTGACGCGAAGCTGACCGTGCCGCGCGATGCGTGCCACCGCGCGCGCGTTCGTTCAGGCAGCGGCCGCGAACTCGCAGGCCAGGCCGGCCTCGAGCGCATCGAAGTACTCGCGCACGAGGCGCTGCTGTGACGGCGCGTCTTCCGCGCGGTTCGCGACCGCACGGAACGCAGCGTTCTCGGGTCGGTCCTTCGCGTACCAGCCGAGGTGCTTGCGCGCGATGCGCACGCCCTGCAGTTCGCCGTGGAACGCGTAGAGGTCGTCGAGATGGCCGAGCAGGATCTCCCCGACTTCGCGTGGCGACGGCGGCGCGAGCGTGCCGCCCGTGGCCAAATGGTGCGCGACTTCGCGGAAGATCCACGGTCGACCCTGCGCGGCGCGGCCGATCATCACCGCATCGGCACCCGTGCGCGCGAGCACCGCGCGTGCCTTCGCGGGCGAATCGATGTCGCCGTTCGCGAGGACCGGAATCCGCACGCTCGCCTTGATCGCCGCGATCGTCTCGTACTCGGCCTCGCCCTGGTAATGCTCGGCGCGCGTGCGCCCGTGCACCGCGAGCGCCGCGATGCCGGCGTCCTCGGCGATGCGCGCGATCCTGACGCCGTTGCGATGCGCCGGGTCCCAACCGGTACGGATCTTCAGCGTGACCGGCACCTCGACCGCGGCGACCACGGCCGCGAGGATTCGCGCGACGAGCGGCTCGTCCTGCAGCAGCGCGCTGCCGGACCAGACGTTGCAGACCTTCTTCGCGGGGCAGCCCATGTTGATGTCGACGAGCTGCGCGCCGTGCGCGACGTTGTAGCGCGCGGCCTCGGCCAGCATCGCCGGATCGTAGCCCGCGATCTGCACGCTGACCGGGTCGGGTTCGCCGACGTGGTCCATGCGCTTGATCGACTTGCGCGTGGTCCACAGGCGCGGATCGGCCGTCGTCATCTCGGACACGGCGAGTCCCGCGCCGAGCCGCTTGCACAGCTGCCGGAACGGCTTGTCGGTGACGCCGGCCATCGGCGCGAGCACGACGGGCGGGTCGATCAGGTGGGGGCCGATGCGCATGCGCGCATTGTAGCCTCCCGTGTCACCCGACCGCGGCGCGCGGACGGCCGTTGACGCCGCACGCCAGCGCGACCAGGCACCCTGCGCGTGGCCGGGTCGCGCGGCCTTCAGGCGTTTGCCGCTACACTCGCCCCCCGCTTCCGAATGCGGCCTGGCGGTGCCATCCGCCCACCGCCGACGCCACGCTACGGCTGGACTTCCTCGACCAACTGATTCGCCTGTTCGCCGAGAACGGCTACCTCGCGGTGTTCCTCGTGCTGCTCGTCAGCGGTTTCGGCGTGCCGATCCCCGAGGACATCTCGCTGGTGGCCGGCGGCATCATCGCGGGGCTCGGCTTCGCCGACGTGCGCCTGATGATGCTGACGGGACTCGCGGGCGTGCTGGTCGGCGATTCGACGATGTTCCTGATCGGACATCATTTCGGCGTACGCGCGATGCGCGTGCGCTGGATCGCGCATCTCCTGACGCCGCGGCGTTACGCGCTGGTGCAGGCGAAGTTCGACCGCTACGGCAACCGCCTGATGTTCGTCGCGCGCTTCCTGCCCGGACTTCGCTCGGCGGTGTTCCTGACCGCGGGCATGACGCACCGCGTGTCGTTCCTGCGCTTCATCGCGCTGGACGGGCTCGCGGCGGCGATCTCGGTGCCGGTCTGGGTGTGGCTCGGGTATGTCGGTGCGGAGAACCGCGAGTGGCTGCTCGAGTGGGTGCACCGCGGGCAGGGCGCGATCCTGGCCGCCGCCGTCGTGCTCGTCGCGCTCGTCGCGTGGTTCTTCTGGCGCCGTGGCCGCAACCGCCACCACCGGCTGCGCCTGCATCGCGCCCGCCGCGCAAGTCGCCGCTCTTGCGATCGACCCACTCACCTCGACGGGCCGTAGCGCCAAGCACACGAAGTCATCGATCAGGAGATTGCAACACGGGGCCCGCGCGGCACGCCCGGCAAGCGGCTGCCCATGCGCATGACCGATTCCCCTGCGTGCGCCGTGTGTTCCTTGTTTCAGGCCTTTTCGGCGGCGCCGAAGCGCGCGACGACCGCATCGAAACGCGGCATCGCGGGTGCGGTACCGACGATCTCGGTCGACATCGCGGCGCTCCGGTTGGCGTGTTCGACCGCGGCGCGGAACGGCTCGCCCTCGAAGCGCAGCATCGCTGCGACCAGCGAGCCCGAGAACGCGTCGCCGGCGCCGGTCGAATCGACCGCGGTGACAGGTGCGGGCGCGAGGCGGTAGTACGGCGCGTCGTCCCCACGAAGCGCGTCATCGGCATGCGAGACGAAGCAGCCCTGCGAGCCCAGCGTGACCACCACGCTCGCGACGCCGAGCGTGCGCGACAGTGCATGCAGGTCCGCGTCGGCGCGGGCGGCGAGCGTCGCCGCATCGACCGACGTGCCGTGCACGCGTTCGAGCAGCAGAGCGAACTCGGTTTCGTTCGGCGTGATGAGGTCGCACTGCGCAAGCAGGGCGACGTCGAACGCGGGCGCCACCGGCGCCGGGTTCAGCACGCGCAGCATGCGGTGGCGGCCGGCGAGCGCGAGCGCCGTCGCCACCGCGTCCTGGTTGTTTTCCAGCTGCAGCAGCAACACGCGCGCATGCCCGAATACATCCGCCTGCGCCTCGATGAAAGCCGGGTCGAGGTGCTCGTTGGCGGCGAGGTTGGCGACGATCAGGTTCGACCCGCTCGCGTCGACGACGATGCTCGAGGCCGCGGTCGGGACGTCGTGGCGTACTTGCCAGCGGCACGGCAGCCCTTCGTCCGCGGCGAAGCGCTGCGCGATCGCACCGAGGTGGTCGTCGCCGATCGCGCCGATGAACACGCACTCGACGCCCTGGCGCGCGCAGGCGACGGCCTGGTTGAAACCCTTTCCGCCGGGACCCGTGTTGAAGCCGAGCGCGAGGCGTGTTTCGCCGACTTGCGGAAAGCGGTCGGTGAGCCAGGCATGATCCTGGATGTACGAACCGACGACGACGACCTGCGCGTGCTTCATGCGGACTCCACCAACGAGTGATCGGCAGAGTCTAGCAAGCGCGCATCGGCGCACCCTCGCGGCGCCGACCGCGCGTGCCGTGCGTCACTCACCGATCCGAGAGCCCGCGGTGCGCATCGTCGACGCGCACCACGAGGCGCACGCCGCCGCGTGGCGCCTGCGCCATGGGCACCGCGTAGTCGGCATTGACGCGCTCGGGTGCGATGCCGCGCGTCGCGAGGTAGGCCCGCACGGCGGCGGCGCGCCGCGCCTCGAGCGCATCGCCGGGTCGGCTCGCGACGGCGAGTCGCGTGGCGGCGTCGGTCCGCATCGCGTTCGCGAGCGTGTCGAGCGCGTGCTGGGTGGTCGCGCGGGGCTCGCCGCGACCGTTCTCGAACTGGTAGTCCGACAGCGTCACCACCAGGCCGTGCTCGTCCAGCCGTGATTCGATGCCGGTGACCTGCGCCTGCAGCGCGGCGAGGCGGCGATGATGGTCGTTGGCCGCGCGCCAGGTCGCGGGCGGATAGCTGCCGGGCGCAGCCGGGGGCGGATCGACGCGCGCGGGCACCTGTGCGAGCAGGCGTGCGCGTTCGCGTGCGAGTTCGTCGGTGCGCAGCTCGTCGTCGCGCGCGAGCGCACTCGCCTCGGCAATGCGCAGATGGCGTTCGGCGAGGTAGGCGCCATGGCGGAACTCGCGCTCGGCGAGGCGCGGCCGTTCCTGCATGAGCAGGTCGACCGCTGCGTCGGCGATGCGCAGCTCGGTCGCCGCATGCATCGCGATACGCGGGTCGGCATGCAGCCGCGCGCGCTCGTCCTGCAGCCACGCGAGTTGCGGATCCGCGCGCGGCGGCGACACCACGCAGCTCGCCAGCAGCAAGGCCGACAGCGCGAGTCCGGGCAGGGCCCGGGCATTCACGGCGCACCTCCCGCCGGCAGGCCGCGGCGCACGCGCAAGTCGCGTACACCGGCTTCGACTTCGGCGCGCGCGGCGCTGGCGCGCCGTTCGCGCGTCAGTGCGGTGGCGAGATCGGCATCCAGCCTCGCCTTCTCGGCGGCCTGCGTGCTGTCCAGCCAATCGCGCCGCGCGTAGGCATGTTCGGCAACGTGCAGGTGCTCGCGCGCGGCAGTGGCTTCCGGCGCGGCGTGCAGCAACGCATCGGCGCGCTCCGCGGCCTGCACGGCTGCGGAAGCCTGTGCGATCGCCAGCTCCGCATCCTCGCGCTCGGCGGCCTGCGCGCCGCCGGCACACGCGACCAGCGCCAACCACAGCCATCGGTGTCCGCGCATCCTCGCCTCCGTTCCCGCCTGGGCATCCGAGAAGCGACTATGGGCGGTGCACGTGAACACGCGCAAAACCTGCGCGCGCGGGCTCAGCTGATGTTTTGCCGGCAAGAGCGGCACGGAATGGAACTCGGCGCACGCCGGAAACGGCGAGAAGCGCTTCGACCGTGCACGCGCTTTTCCGATGTGCCCGGCCGGCTCGAGTCCTGCGGCGCTACAGGCGCTCGAGCACGCCGGCGATCGTCGCGGTCATGAACGTCGCGAGCGAACCGCCGAGCACGGCGCGCAGGCCGAGTCGCGCGAGATCGGCGCGGCGGCTCGGCGCGAGGCCGCCGATGCCGCCGATCTGGATCGCGATCGAGGAGAAGTTGGCGAAGCCGCACAGCGCGTAGGTCGCGATCAGCCGCCCCTGCTCGGTCAGCGTCACGCCCTCGACGTTGCCGCGCACGATCTCGCCGAAGTTGACGTAGGCGACGAACTCGTTGAGCACGACCTTGGTGCCGATCAGTCCACCGACCGTGGTCGCATCGACCCAAGGCACGCCGATCACCCAGGCCAGCGGCGCGAGCACGATGCCGAACAGGTTCGCGAGGTCGGTCGGGCGGCCGAGCATTTCGGCGAGGCCCGTGACTTCGCCGAGC
>DAIOWG010000100.1:0-9498 GCA_036758645.1 Dokdonella sp.
AGGCGCTGTGCTTCCTCGCGGGCGCCAACTCGATCTTCTACGGCGAGAAGCTGCTGACCACCGGCAACCCGGACACCGCGCGCGACCTCGCGCTGTTCGAGCGCCTCGGCATCCACGCGCTGCAAGTGCAGACGGAGTCGACGACGGTCCACGCCGGGATCGTCGAGGCCGGCGTCGCGGCCTGCGTGTGACATGCATCGCGCGTGCGCCCTCCTCGTGCAACAGGCGCGCAGGTCGGGCGGCCGCGCGCGGTCGCGACCGGCACGGAGGTCGCTCGCGCGGCGTTGCAGTCTTCGGCGTGGCCGTCGGCCCGCACGCTGATGCGACCCGACCTGCTCGAACGCCTCGCGCATGCGCAGGCAGATCGTGCGCGCGAGGCGATGCTGCGCCGCGTGCGGACGGTCAGCGCGCTCGACGGCGCGCACGTCGTCGTCGAAGGACGGCGCCTGCTCGACTTCGCGAGCAACGACTACCTCGGCCTCGCACGGCATCCACGCCTGGTCGAGGCGATGACCCGCGCCGCGCGCGAATGGGGCGTCGGCGCGTCTGCCGCGCACCTGCTCGGCGGCCATCGCGAACCGCATGCGGCACTCGAGGCCGCGCTGGCGCACTGGACCGGTCGCGAGCGCGCGCTGCTGTTCTCGACCGGCTACATGGCCAATCTCGGCGCGGTCTCGGCGCTGCTCGCGCGCGCAGACCTGTGCGTGCAGGACCGCCTCAACCACGCGAGCCTGCTCGACGCCGCCCGACTGGCCGGCTGCACGCTGCGCCGCTACGTGCACGGGGATGTCCGCAGCGCCGCGCGCCAGCTCGCGACCGAAGCGCAGGCGGCCGCGCTGCTCGCGACCGACGGCGTGTTCAGCATGGATGGCGATGTCGCGCCGCTGCGCGCACTGGCGACGCTGTGCGAAGCGGACCGCACCTGCCTGATGGTCGATGACGCGCACGGCCTCGGCGTGCTCGGTGCCGAAGGCGCCGGCAGTGTCGCGGAGGCGGGGCTCTCGCAGCGCGAGGTGCCGGTGCTCATGGGTACGCTCGGCAAGGCGCTGGGCGTCGCGGGCGCGTTCGTCGCCGGCAGCGCCGATCTGATCGAAGGGCTCGTGCAGGCCGCGCGCAGCTTCGTGTACACCACCGCGATGCCGCCCGCGCTCGCAGCCGCGACCCTCGCCGCGATCCAGATCGCGCGCTTCGAAGGCTGGCGACGCGATCGCCTGCGCGTGCTGATCGCGCATTTCCGATCCGGTGCAGCCGCGCGCGGCATCGCGCTCTTCGATTCGCGCACGCCGATCCAGCCGGTCGTGGTCGGCGACAGCGCGCTGGCGCTCGCGGTTTCCGCGCAACTGCGTGAGGCGGGCTTGTACGTGCCTGCGATCCGCCCGCCGACCGTGGCGCGCGGACAGGCGCGCCTGCGCGTCGCGTTGTCGGCGCAGCATGCGGAGTGCGACGTCGAACGCCTGCTCGACGCGCTCGCGGCGGCGATGAACGCCTCGCGTGCCGGCGGCGACCCGGCGGCGCTCGCGGCTGCGCCGCACGGATCCGGTTTCTGCCCGCAGGGTGACCACGCGTGAAGCCCGACCCCTCCCTGCACGTCGAGTCCGTCGGCAGCGGCCCCGACCTCGTGCTCGTGCACGGCTGGGCCATGCACGGCGGCGTGTTCGCGTCGCTGGTTGAAAAGCTGCTCGCGCATTTCCGCGTGCACGTGGTGGATCTGCCGGGTCACGGATACAGTCGCGGCGAATTGCGCTTCGACGTCGAGGCCAGCGCGCGCCGGATCGCGGCGGCGTGTCCGCGTGCGCTCTGGCTCGGGTGGTCGCTCGGCGGACTCGTCGCGCTCGACGCCGCGCTGCGGGTTCCGGTGCGCGTGCGCGGCGTCGCGCTGCTGGCGGCGAGTCCGCGCTTCGTCGCCGCGCCGGACTGGCCGCACGGCGTCGCCGCGAGCGTGTTCGCGGAGTTCGCGCGCGAACTGCGCCTGCACTACCGGCATGCGATCGAACGTTTCGTCGCGCTCGAGACGATGGGCTCGCCGCATGCGCAGGCCGAGCTGCGCGACCTCAAGGCGCGCGTGTTCGAGCGCGGCGAACCTGCGCTCGACGCGCTCTGCGACGGCCTCGCCGCGCTCGACACCACCGACCTTCGCGGAGCACTCGCGGACCTCGCGGTGCCGAGCCTGTGGATGGCCGGGCGGCGCGACCGGCTGGTGCCGCCTGCGGCGATGCAATGGTCGGCGCGGCATTCCGCGCAGGGACGGTATCTCGAGTTCAACAGCGGCCACGCGCCGTTCCTCGAACATGCCGATGCGGTCGTCGACGCGTTGCTCGCGTTCGAACGGGAGCTTGGCGCATGAGCGCGGGCCTCGACCAGTCGCATGTGCGGCGTGCGTTCGCGCGCGCGGCCGCGAGCTATGCCGAACATGCGGTGCTCCAGCACGAAGTCGGCGAGCGACTGCGCGAGCGGCTCGACCTTGCGCCGGAGTTCGCGCCGCGTCGAATCCTCGACGTCGGCTGCGGACCCTCGGGAGGCGCGCCGCTGCGGCGACGCTACCCGGAAGCGCAACTCGTCGCGCTCGACCTCGCGCTGCCGATGCTGCAGGCCGCCCGCGGCGACGCGACGGCGTCCGACTTCGTGTGCGCCGATGCGCAGGCGCTGCCGCTCGCGGATGCGAGCGTCGACCTCGTGCATTCGAGCCTGTGCCTGCAATGGTGCGAGGACCCGGGGCTCGCGATCGCGGAGTTCCGACGCGTGCTGCGGCCGGGTGGCCTGCTGCTGTTCTCGACCTTCGGGCCTGACACGTTGAAGGAACTGCGCGCCGCGTTCGCCGAGGTCGACGATCGGCCTCACGTGAGCCGCTTCGTCGACATGCACGACATCGGCGACGCGTTGCTCGTGAGTGGCTTTCGGGATCCCGTGCTCGAGCGCGAAGACTTCGTGCTGACCTATGCGGACCTGGCGCGGCTCATGCACGAGCTGCGCGCGATCGGGGCGACCAACGCGGACTCGCGGCGCCAGCGCACGCTCACCGGCAAGGGCCGGCTGGAACGCGCGGCCGCGGCGTACGAACGGCATCGCGAGGACGGCGTGCTGCCCGCGACTTACGAGGTGGTGTACGCGCATGCATTCGCGCCCGAACCGGGGCAACCGCGGCGCACGCCGCAGGGTGACGTCGCGAGCTTTCCGCTCGAACGCCTGCGCGGCAGCCGCAGGCGCTAGCGATGTCGACGCGCCGCATCGCGCTGCTCGCGGTCCTGATCGCGCTCGCGTCGGCGCTGTTCTTCACGGCCACTTATGTGCTGAATCGCGCGATCGCGGTCGCGGGCGGGCACTGGGCCTGGTCGGCTGCGTTGCGCTATCTGCTGACGCTGCCGATGCTTGCGCTGGTGTTGCGCATGCGCGGCGGATTCGCGCCGGTATGGGCCGCGTTGCGCGTGCATCCGTGGGTGTGGCTCGGATGGAGCGCGATCGGCTTCACGCTGTTCTGCGTGCTGCTGACCTGGGCCGCCGACCACGCGCCCGCATGGCTGGTCGCGGGCACGTTCCAGCTCACGGTGATCGCCGGAATGCTGCTGGGGCCGCTGCTCTATCGCGACGAACGTGCGCGCCTGCCGCGCGCGGCGCTCGCGCTCGGGGTGCTGATCGTCGCAGGCGTCGCGTTGATGCAGGGCGCGCATTTCGGCGGCGACCTGCCGCGCGAGGCCTGGCTCGCGCTGCTCGCGGTCGGCACATCGGCCTTCCTCTATCCGCTCGGCAACCGCGCGATCCTGCTGCACCTCGAACGCAGCGGCGAAACACTCGACGCGACCCAGCGCGTGTTCGGCATGACGCTCGCGAGCCAGCCGTTCTGGCTCGTCGTCGCGGTCTACGCGGGCGTCGTCGCGGGCGCGCCGTCTTCGTCGCAGGTGCTGCTCGCGGCCGGCGTCGCGCTGTCCGCGGGCACGATCGCGACCATCCTGTTCTTCCAGGCGACCGCGATGGTCAAGGACGATCCCGGCGCGCTCGGCGCGGTCGAAGCGATGCAGGCGGCCGAACTGATCTTCTCGACCGTGCTCGGCGTCGTGTTCCTCGGCGAGCAGGTGCCGCGTGGCTGGGCCGCGCTCGGCGCGCTGCTCGTGATGCTCGGAATTGCCGGGCTCGGACTGCTGGTCGGTCGCCGCTCGGCCGGCGACGAACGCGCGACGCGCGCGTTGCGCACCGATCGCGGCGCGTGAGTCACGCGCGGGCGCGGCGTCAGGCCGCGTGCAGCGGCGACACCAGTTCGGCCCCTTCGTCGGCCGCGATCGTGTGCGCGAGCTCGAAGCCGAACAGCGACATGCGCAGCGGCGGGCGCGCTGCGAGCGTACGCAGCCAGGGCAGGCGCCGCAGCTGGAACGCGAGCACGCGAGCGTGCCAGGCGCCGCCGAGCCGCGCGAAAGCGCCGCGCAGGAACGCCGCATGCGGGTGCCAGTGCGGGCCCGGCGCGCGTGCACGCGTGACGCGGTCCGCCGTCATCTCGTCCCAGGCGAGGTAATCGCTGTCGGGCAGCAGGAACATCTTCGCCTGGGTCGTACCCGCGTCGTCATCCAAGCACACCCATTCGCGCGGACCGTTCGGCGTGACCGCACACCGCGCGGTCACCGACTCGCAGCGCGTGAGCGGCGCGAGCGCGGGATGCTCCACCATCAGCACGCCGTGGCCGGCGCGGGTCGCGATCCGTGCGCGCGCCTGCGCTCGACGCTCCAGCCAGAGCACCGGCCCGAGCCGCGGCAGCGCGTCGACGATCTGCAACAGGTCGATGCGTTGCGGACGCGCTTCGGGTGCCTCGTGCGGCGAACCAGCGTCGCCCGCATCGCTGCACGCAGGCGGCGCGCCCAGGCGTTCATGGGTGGAGTGGTCGATCATCGGCGCGCGCGCAGGCCGTGCCGATGAAGGCGCTCGACGGACGCATGCCAGGCGCGCTTGCGGACGGCGGCAGCGAAGGGCATCGGGTACGACACGGACACCTACTTGGTCAGGATCAGCTTGTCGTTGCGCGTCAGGCGCAGGCGGTAGTCCTCGGTGCCATGCCGGATCACGAGTTCACGCGCTCCGCCGAGCAGCCGCCGGCTGTCGACGCTCGGGGTTGCGAGGCGCGGCGCGGACTGCGCGAGGTCCTCGCGGATCGGGGCGCAGGGGGTGGTCGTTTCGAACATGGCGTCATCCGCAGGGGTCGTCGACTCGGATGATAATGATTCTCATTATCAAGTCAACCTCGGAGGCGTGACGCGGTCGGAAGGGCCGCGCACCGCGCGCGGCCACCGACCGCCGACCTGCTAGACTGCGCGCGCTCCATCGGGGAGTAGCCGACCGCCGCGAACGCGTGCGGTACGCGCGTCAACATGCTTGGCCACCGTGGCCATGGCGCGCGTCGGAAGCCGCACAGCGCTTCCAGTGGCAAGACCTTTGGTTCGTGCAGGCGACACCCGGCCGGGGTCGCGTGTGCGTACCACTGCGTCCACTGCCCGGCCCGGAGTTTCCATGCAGACCCTGCTCGTATCGACCGCCGCGGTCGCGATCGCCGAAATCGGCGACAAGACCCAGTTGCTGTCGTTGATGCTCGCCGCGCGCTACCGACGGCCGTGGCCGATCTGCCTCGGCATCCTCGTGGCGACCTTGCTCAACCATGCGCTGGCCGGCAGCGCCGGCGCATGGATCGCCGGGCTGCTGTCGCCACGCGTGCTCGAATGGCTGGTCGCCGCGAGCTTCTTCGCGGTCGCGGCCTGGACGCTGGTGCCCGACAAGGTCGATGACGCAGACGCCGGCCGCGGCGCGGGGCATGGCGTGCTGCTCGCGACCACGCTGGCGTTTTTCCTCGCCGAGATGGGCGACAAGACCCAGGTCGCGACCGTCGTGCTCGCCGCGCAGTACGCGCCGCTGTGGCAGGTTGTCGTCGGGACCACGCTCGGCATGCTGCTCGCGAACGTGCCCGTGGTCTGGTTCGGCGCGCGTTTCGCCGATCGCTTGCCACTGCGCGCGGCACGCGTCGGCGCTGCGCTGCTGTTCGCGGCGCTCGGGGTGTGGATCGTGTTGCGGTAAGGCGAAGGCCCGGAAGGAGACGGGCGCGGGCGAGCCGCTCGCGGCCGGGCTGCGCGCGTCGAGCCTACAGCGCGTCCGCGTCGAGTTCGCCGGTGCGGATGCGCACCACGCGGTCGAGCTGCCAGACGAAGATCTTGCCGTCGCCGACCTTGCCGGTGTTGGCCGCCTGGCAGATCGCCTCGACCACGCGTTCGAGCTGGTCGTCGGCGACCGCGACCTCGAGCTTGATCTTGGGCAGGAAGTCGACCACGTACTCGGCGCCGCGGTAGAGCTCGGTGTGCCCCTTCTGGCGTCCGAAACCGCGCACCTCGGTGACGGTGATGCCCTGAACGCCCGCGTCGGCGAGCGCCTCGCGCACGTCGTCGAGCTTGAACGGCTTGATGATCGCCACGACCATCTGCATGCTGCGGCTCCGCTGCGTTCCCCAGCACACGACTATAACGGATCGCGTCGCGTAGGATTTTTCCTACACGCGCTTCCGAATTCGCCGGCTGGCGCATCCGCGCACACGCCCTAGACTGGTCGGCACGGGAGAGAGCGTCGACGGAACGATGCTGCAGGGAGGCTCCGGTCGGTGGCAAGGCGCTTGCCTGTGCCACCGACCGACCCCACGGAAGGCGCGTCGCCCGCTCCGCGGGCCGGCGCGCCGCTTTGACCCGAACGTTGCTTCCGCGGTGACCCATGATCCAGACCCATACCATCGAAACCCTCGCACAACGCCTGTCCGCGCTCGTTCCACCCGGACTGCGCGAGGCGCGCGAGGACCTCACGGCGACGTTCCGCAGCGTGCTGCAGGCGGGGCTGCGCGACCTCGACCTCGTCACGCGAGAGGAATTCGACGTGCAGCGCTGCGTGCTGTTGCGCACGCGCGAGAAGATCGAGGAACTCGAACAGCAGCTCAACGCGCTCGAGCGCGCGGTCGGGGCGGAAGCGCCGAAGACCTGACGCCGTCGCGCTGCGCCGCAGGATGCGGCACCCCCGTCGGCACGGAGGCCGCGGCATGCGCAAGTATTGTTTCCCGGGACGCCTGCTGCCCTGCGCAGTTCACCCCATGGCGGGGCAGCGGGCCTTTTCCGGCGCCGTCGCGTGAGCCTCGCGGTCGTCTACACGCGCGCACCCGACGGCATCGACGCGCCGCTCGTGACCTGCGAGGTGCATCTCTCGGGCGGCCTGCCCTCGACCTCGATCGTCGGACTGCCCGAGACCGCGGTGAAGGAAGCGCGCGACCGCGTGCGCGCCGCGATCCTCAACGCGCACATGGACTACCCGCACGGCCGCGTCACGGTCAGCCTCGCGCCGGCCGACCTGCCCAAGGATGGCGGCCGCTTCGACCTGCCGATCGCGCTCGGCGTGCTCGCGGCGAATCGACTGCTGCCGCGGCCCGCGCTCGACGATTGCGAATTCATCGGCGAACTCGCGCTGTCGGGCGAACTGCGCGCGGTGCGCGGCGTGCTGCCGGCGGTGCTGCAGGCGACGCGCGATGGCCGCCGCATGATCGTGCCGCGCGGCAACGCGGCGGAAGCGGCGCTGGTCGAAGGCGCGGACGTGCGCGTGGCGGGTTCGCTGCTCGAGGTCTGCGCGCACCTGTGCGGTCGCGCGAACCTCGCGCCCGCGGTCGCCGCGGAGGCGCAACCCGCCGTGGCCGATGCGTACGCAGCCGATCTCGCCGACGTGCGCGGCCAGCCGCAGGCTCGGCGCGCGCTCGAGATCGCGGCCGCGGGGGCGCACAATCTGTTGCTGGTCGGGCCACCCGGAACCGGCAAGACGATGCTCGCGAGTCGCCTGCCGGGCATCCTGCCGCCGCTCGGCGAGGACGAGGCGCTCGAACTCGCCGCGGTGCGTTCGGTCGCGGGCCACGACACCGCGGTCGGCGCGTGGAAGACACGCGCATTCCGCGCGCCGCATCACACCGCTTCGGCGGTCGCGCTGGTCGGGGGCGGCTCGATTCCGCGCCCGGGCGAGATTTCTCTCGCGCACCACGGCGTGCTGTTCCTCGACGAGCTGCCCGAGTTCGACCGTCACGTGCTCGAAGTGCTGCGCGAGCCGCTCGAATCCGGACGCATCGCGATCTCGCGCGCGGCGCGCCAGGCCGAGTTCCCGGCCGCGTTCCAGCTCGTCGCCGCGATGAATCCCTGCCCCTGCGGGCATGCGGGCGACAGCTCCGGCCGCTGCCGCTGCACACCCGAGGCGATTGCGCGCTATCGCGCGCGCCTGTCGGGTCCACTGCTCGACCGCATCGACCTGAAACTCGAAGTGCCGCGCGTGCCGCAGGCGGTACTGCGCGGCGGGCCCGGCGGCGAGTCGAGCGCGACCGTGCGCGCGCGCGTGGTCGCGGCGCGTGCGCTGCAGGTCGCACGCGCGGGCAAGCCGAACGCGCGGCTCGGCAATCGCGAAGTCGAGCGCGATTGCGCGCTCGACGCCGCGCAGCACGCGCTGCTCGATCGCGCAAGCGAGAAGCTCGGCCTGTCGGCGCGCGCCTATCATCGCGTGCTGCGCGTCGCACGCACGATCGCCGACCTCGCAGGCAGCCCGCGGCTCGAGGCCGCGCACCTCGCCGAGGCGATCCAGTATCGGCGACTCGACGCGAACTGACGGCTTCATCGCTGGTCGAAGGCCGCTGCCGCTGCCGATGCAGCGCTGCTCACATGTTCGCCCGCTCGACGCGGTTCGACGTCGAGCGATGTCGCGTCCGGCATGCGGCGCTCGATCGCCTGCGGCTATGATCGAAGCCGGAGCGTCGAACCGATGAACGCGATCCACAACGTCTACTGGCTGCTCGCCGGTGCTGCCGCCCTGGTGCTGGTCGGCATCGCATCGAGCCTGATCGCGCGCCGGTTCGGTGCACCGTTGCTGCTGGTCTTCCTCGTGATCGGCATGCTCGCGGGCGCCGACGGCCCGGGCGGGATCCGCTTCGACGATTACGCGGGCGCCTACCAGCTCGGTTCGCTCGCGCTCGCGATCATCCTGTTCGACGGTGGCCTGCGCACGCGCCTGTCGGTCGTGCGAGCGGTGCTCGCACCGACCCTGCTGCTCGCGACGGTGGGAGTCGTGCTGACCGCGTTGCTGACCGGCGCCGCCGCGCGCTGGCTGCTCGAGCTCGACTGGCCGGTCGCGTTCCTGATCGGCTCGGTGGTCGCCTCCACCGATGCGGCCGCGGTGCTGTTCCTGCTGCGCGCGGGCGGGCTCAGGTTGCGCGAACGCGTCGGCGCCACGCTCGAGATCGAATCGAGTGCGAATGATCCCGCCGCGATCCTGCTGACGATGCTGCTGGTGGAATACATCCTCGCGCCTCAGGGCCTGTCGGCACCTGCGCTCGCGCAGGAGCTCGTGGTGCAGTTCGCGATCGGTGGCGCGGGCGGCCTATTCGGTGGATTCGCGATCGCGCGCGGCCTGAACCGGCTGCCGCTCGGCCATGCGTTGTCGCCGTTGTTCGCGCTCGCCGCGGCGGTCTGG
>DAIOWG010000101.1:0-9491 GCA_036758645.1 Dokdonella sp.
CGGCCCTGCTTGCCCTTGATCATGTCGGCGAGCGACTTGAGCGGGCGCTTGTTGGTGCCGGTGATGGCGCGGCCGCGGCGGCCGTTGTCCATCAGCGCGTCCACCGACTCCTGCAGCATGCGCTTCTCGTTGCGCACGATGATGTCGGGCGCATTGAGCTCGAGCAGGCGCTTGAGGCGGTTGTTGCGGTTGATCACGCGACGGTAGAGGTCGTTGAGGTCCGACGTCGCGAAGCGGCCACCATCGAGCGGCACCAGCGGGCGCAGGTCCGGCGGCAGCACCGGCAGCACGGTCAGCACCATGAATTCCGGGCGGTTGCCGGATTCCAGGAACGCCTCGACCAGCTTGATGCGCTTGCTCAGCCGCTTGAGCTTGGTTTCCGAATTCGTCGACGCGATTTCCTCGCGCAGGCGGATCAGTTCCTGGTTCAGGTCGATCGTCTTGAGCAACTCGTAGACCGCTTCCGCGCCCATGCGCGCGTCGAACTCGTCGCCGTGTTCCTCGACCGCCTGCAGGTACTGCTCTTCATTGAGCAGCTGGCCGCGCTCGAGTGCGGTGAGGCCGGGGTCGACCACCACGTACGCTTCGAAGTACAGGATGCGTTCGATGTCGCGCAGCGTCATGTCGAGCATCAGGCCGATGCGCGAAGGCAGCGACTTCAGGAACCAGATGTGCGCGGTCGGCGAGGCGAGCTCGATGTGGCCCATGCGCTCGCGGCGCACCTTGGCCAGCGTCACTTCGGTGCCGCACTTCTCGCACACGACGCCACGGTGCTTCATGCGCTTGTACTTGCCGCACAGGCACTCGTAGTCCTTGATCGGGCCGAAGATCGCGGCGCAGAACAGGCCGTCGCGCTCGGGCTTGAACGTGCGGTAGTTGATCGTTTCCGGCTTCTTCACCTCGCCGAACGACCAGGAGCGGATCAGGTCCGGCGAAGCCAGCGCGATCTTGATCGAGTCGAAGTCGAGCGACTGGCGCTGCTGGTTGAAGAGGTTGAGCAGGTCTTTCATTTGGTATCTCCAGATGGAGCAGATCCGTTGAGCGAGGGCTGAGGGCTGAGAGCCGAGGGCTGAAGATCCAGGGCGGAGCCGACGTGCCTTTCAGCCCTCAGCCCTTTGCCCTCGGCCCTGCTTTTCTGTTTCAGCGCTCCTCCAGCTCCATGTTGATCGCCAGCGAGCGGATTTCCTTGACCAGCACGTTGAAGGACTCCGGCATGCCGGCCACCATCTCGTGGTCGCCGTCGACGATGTTCTTGTACATCTGGTTGCGGCCGGACACGTCGTCGGACTTGACCGTCAGCATTTCCTGCAGCGTGTACGCCGCGCCGTAGGCTTCCAGCGCCCAGACTTCCATTTCGCCGAAGCGCTGGCCGCCGAACTGCGCCTTGCCGCCGAGCGGCTGCTGCGTGACGAGCGAGTACGGACCGGTCGAGCGCGCATGCATCTTGTCGTCGACGAGGTGGTTCAGCTTCAGCATGTGCATGTAGCCGACCGTGACGGGGCGATCGAACGCCTCGCCGGTGCGCCCGTCGAACAGCATCGTCTGGCCGGATTCGGGCAGGTCGGCGAGCTTGAGCATCGCCTTGATTTCCTCCTCGAATGCGCCGTCGAACACCGGCGTCGCCATCGGCACGCCGTCGGTGAGGTTGTGCGCGAGCGTCAGCATCTCCTCGTCCGTCAGCGACTTCAGGTTGACGTGGTGGCCCGCGGCCGCTTCCTTCGCCGCATGCGCGTTGTAGACCTCGTCGAGGAACTTGCGCAGCTCCGCGACCTTGGCCTGCGCCTTGAGCATGCGGTCGATCTTCTCGCCCAGACCCTTCGCGGCCCAGCCGAGGTGGACTTCGAGGATCTGGCCGATGTTCATTCGCGACGGCACGCCGAGCGGGTTCAGCACGATGTCGACCGGGCGTCCGCCCTCGTCGTAGGGCATGTCTTCCACCGGCACGATCATCGAGACGACGCCCTTGTTGCCGTGGCGACCGGCCATCTTGTCGCCCGGCTGGATGCGCCGCTTCACCGCGAGGTAGACCTTGACCATCTTGAGCACGCCCGGGGCGAGGTCGTCGCCCTGCGTGATCTTCTGGCGCTTCTCCTCGAGGCGGCGCTCGAACTCCTTGCGCTGGGCGCGCATGCGCTCGGCGGTGACCTCGAGGCCGGCGTTGGCCTCCTCGTCCTCGAGCCGCACCTCGAGCCAGTGCTCGCGCGGCAGGTCGGCGAGGTAGTCGGCCGTGACCTTGCTGCCCGGCTTGAGCTTGCGCGGGCCGCCCGCGGCGACCTTGCCCACGAGCAGCGAGTGCACGCGCGAGAAGAGGTCCTCCTCGAGGATGCGCTGCTGGTCGGCGAGGTCCTTGCGGACCTTCTCGATCTCGGACTTCTCGATCGACAGCGCGCGGCTGTCCTTCTCGACGCCGTCGCGCGTGAACACGCGCACGTCGATCACCGTGCCGTCCATGCCCGGGGGCACGCGCAGGCTGTGTCCTTCACGTCGGAAGCCTTCTCGCCGAAGATCGCGCGCAGCAGCTTCTCTTCCGGCGTCAGCTGGCTTTCGCCCTTCGGCGTGACCTTGCCGACCAGGATGTCGCCGGCCTTGACCTCGGCGCCGATGTAGACCACGCCCGACTCGTCGAGCCGCGCGAGCGCCTGCTCGCCGACGTTCGGGATGTCGGCGGAGATTTCTTCGGGCCCGAGCTTGGTATCGCGCGCGACGCAGGTCAGTTCCTCGATGTGGATCGTCGTGTAGCGATCCTCCTCGACCACCCGCTCGGAGAGCAGGATCGAGTCCTCGAAGTTGTAGCCGTTCCACGGCATGAACGCGACCAGCATGTTCTGCCCGAGCGCGAGCTCGCCGAGATCGGTGGAAGAACCGTCGGCCAGCACGTCGCCTTCCTCCACGCGATCACCGACGTTCACCAGCGGGCGCTGGTTGAGGTTGGTGTTCTGGTTCGAGCGCGTGTACTTGGTGAGCGTGTAGATGTCGACGCCCGCGTCGTTGTCACCGACCTGGTCTTCGTCGACGCGCACCACGATGCGCGCCGCGTCGACCTGGTCGATCAGTCCGCCGCGACGCGCGGCCACGGTGACGCCGGAATCGCGCGCGACTGCGCGCTCGATGCCGGTGCCGACCAACGGCGTCTGCGAACGCAGCGTCGGGACCGCCTGGCGCTGCATGTTCGCGCCCATCAGCGCGCGGTTCGCGTCGTCGTGCTCGAGGAACGGCACCAGCGCCGCCGCGACCGACACGGTCTGCATCGGCGACACGTCCATGTAGTTGATCTCGCTCGACGGGCGCAGTTCCGATTCGCCGCGGAAGCGGCAGGACACGTATTCCTCGACGAAGGTGCCGTCCTTGTTCAACGGCGAGTTCGCCTGCGCGATCACGTATTCGCCTTCGTCGATCGCCGACAGGTACTCGACCTGGTTGGTGATCTTGCCGTTGGTGACCTTGCGGTACGGCGTCTCGAGGAAGCCGTAGTCGTTGGTGCGCGCGTACACCGCGAGCGAGTTGATCAGGCCGATGTTCGGGCCTTCCGGCGTCTCGATCGTGCAGACGCGGCCGTAATGCGTCGGGTGCACGTCGCGCACCTCGAAGCCGGCGCGTTCGCGCGTGAGGCCGCCCGGGCCGAGCGCGGAAACGCGACGCTTGTGCGTCACCTCCGACAGCGGATTGTTCTGGTCCATGAACTGGCTGAGCTGGGACGATCCGAAGAACTCCTTCACCGCAGCCGCCACCGGCTTGGCGTTGATGAGGTCCTGCGGCGTGAGGCCTTCGGCCTCGGCCAGCGACAGGCGTTCCTTGACGGCGCGCTCGACGCGCACGAGGCCGATGCGGAACACGTTCTCGGCCATTTCGCCGACCGACCGCACGCGTCGGTTTCCGAGGTGGTCGATGTCGTCGACGATGCCGCGGCCGTTGCGGATCTCGATCAGCACCTTGATCACGTCGAGGATGTCGGAGCCGTCGCCGAATTCCTTCACCAGCGACTTCGAGTTCTCGTCGTTGCGCTCGCCGAAGTACTTGGCGTCATAGAGGATGCCGGGGCCCTTGTCGTCCTTGCGGCCGACGCGGCGGTTGAACTTCATGCGGCCGACGCGATCGAGATCGTAGCGCTCGGCCGAGAAGAACAGGTTCTGGAACAGGTTCTGCGCGGCGTCCTTGGTCGGCGGCTCGCCCGGGCGCATCATGCGGTAGATCTCGACGAGCGCCTCGAGCGGCGTGCGCGACGGATCGATGCGCAGCGTGCGGGAGATGTAGTCGCCACGATCGAGGTCGTTGACCCACAGGGTCGCGATCTTGTCGACGCCGGACTTGCGGAACGCTTCGAAGTGGGCGTCGTTGAGTTCGTCATTGGCCGACGCGAGCAACTCGCCGGTCTTTGCGTCGACGACGTCGTGCGCGAGGATGCGGCCGACGAGGTACTCGTCGGGCACGTTGAGCGACTTGATGCCGGCCTTCTCGAGCTGCTTGACGTGGCGCGCGGTGATGCGCTTGCCCGCCTCGACGAGCACGTCGTCGCCGGCCTGCAAATCGAAGTTCAGCGTCTCGCCGCGCAGGCGCTCGGCCACCAGGTCGAGCTTGGCGCCGTCCTTCTTGCCGAGGTGGAATACGTTGTGCTCGAAGAAGATCGCGAGCATCTCCTCGTTGGTGTAGCCGAGCGCGCGCAGCAGCACCGTCACCGGCAGCTTGCGTCGACGGTCGATGCGCGTGAACAAGGCGTCCTTCGGGTCGAACTCGAAGTCGAGCCACGAGCCGCGGTAGGGGATCACGCGCGCGCTGTAGAGCAGCTTGCCGGAGCTGTGGGTCTTGCCGCGGTCATGGTCGAAGAACACGCCGGGGGAACGATGCAGCTGCGAGACGATCACTCGCTCGGTGCCGTTCACGATGAAGGTGCCGGTATCGGTCATCAGGGGCAGCTCGCCCATGTAGACCTCCTGCTCCTTGACGTACTTGATCGCCTTGTTCGACGACTCCTTGTCGTAGATCACGAGGCGCACGGTCACGCGCAGCGGCGCGCCGTAGCTCATGCCGCGCGAACGACATTCGCGCTCGTCGAACGGCGGCTCGCCCAGGCGATAGTTGACGTATTCCAGCGCGGCGCTGCCCGAATAACTCGTGATCGGGAACACCGAGCGCAGCGCGGCGTGCAGGCCCTTGTCCTCGCGCGCGTTCGGCTCGACCTCGGCCTGCAGGAATTCGCGGTAGGAATCGACCTGGATGGCCAACAGGAAGGGCACGCCCAGCACCGGCGGGCGCTTGCCGAAATCCTTGCGGATTCGCTTCTTTTCGGTGAAGGAATAGGTCATCTGGGTCATGAGGAGCACACCTCGTACGGCACGCGACGGCGGCACGTCGCTGGGAAAAAACCGGCGGAAACGGACATCGGAAATGGCGCGGCGAACCCCCTTTGATGGGGACTCGATCGACATTTCCCATGCCCGCTTGCATTGCTGCAACGGGCAAAGCCCGGGAGCTTTCGCCCCCAGGCTCGTTGATTCGTCATTCCGGCGATGGCCGGAATCCGGTGTCCTGCTTCATCGCCGACACCGGATCCCGCTTCGCCGGCCGTCCATGGCCTGCACGGGACGACGCCATTCTCGCGTCACTTGACCTCGACGGTCGCGCCCGCGGCTTCGAGATCCTTCTTGAACTTCGCGGCGTCGTCCTTCGAGACCGCTTCCTTGAGGACGCCACCGGCCTCAGTGAGGTCCTTGGCTTCCTTGAGGCCAAGGCCGGTGATCGCGCGGACCGCCTTGATCACGTCGACCTTCTTGTCACCGGCGCTCTTCAGCACGACGGTGAATTCGGTCTGCTCCTCGACCGGCGCAGCGGCGCCCGCGGCCGGGCCGGCGACTGCCACCGGGGCGGCGGCGGAGACGCCGAACTTTTCTTCGATCGCCTTCACGAGCTCCATGACTTCCATCAGGCTCTTGGCGGCGACGGCTTCGACGATCTGTTCGTTGGAAAGGGACATTGTTGATTACCTCGATCGATATACTGGAATGGGTTCAGCGCGGACTGCGGGTCGGGCTCAGGCGGTTTCCGCCGGAGCAGCCTCGGCCGGAGCGGACTCGCCGCCACCCTGCTTGTCGGCAACCGCCTTGACGGCACGGGCGAACATCGCCGCCGGTTCCGCGAGGGCGCGCGCCAGCATGCCGAGCGCCTGCTCGAGCGTGGGCAGCGAAGCGAGCACGTCGACGTGGCTGGCCGGATACTGCTGGCCCCCGACGACGACGACCTTCGGCTTGAGCTTGTCGTTGCCCTTGGCGAACTCCTTGATCAGGCGCCCGGCTGCGCCGGGTTCCTCCTTCGAGAACGCATAAAGCAGCGGTCCGACGAGCGCATCCTTGGCGCACTCGTATTCGGTACCGGCGACGGCGCGCGACGCGAGCGTATTCTTGACGACTTTCAGGAATACGCCGGTTTCACGTGCCTTCTTGCGCATCGCGGTCATCTGTTCGACCGTGGTGCCCGCGTACTCGGCGGCGACCAGGGAATGCGCGCTCGCGGCGACTTCGGCCACCTCGGCGACGACTTCCTTCTTCTGGGACAGGTTTAGAGCCATGGCACTCCTCCAAATGAACTCCGTGCGCGACCGATGCCGCGCGCGGTCCTGAACGGCATCCTTCCTGGACGCCGGGGGCGCGGATCGCGCCCCGGTGGTGGCCTCTGACTGGTCTGTGCCCAGGGGCGATGAACCAGGTGGTTCCAGCAGGCGACACCATCTACGCAGGCTGGGCTATTGAGGCCGTGCCGGCTGGATCGGGGGAGATCCCTGCAATGCGTGCATCCTTGCACCCCGATCGCGCCGTTGCGGCCGCCTGCGGTCTTTGACGGCTCCCGCTCGCGCGGGCGCCCTCAAAATTTGCTTCGATTGCGCTCGTCCCTGACCGCGAAGATCACGCACGGCCATCCATGGCCGGACAGTTCACGAAACGGATCAGGTGGAAACGGTCGACGTGTCCACGGGTACGCCGACACCCATCGTGCTGGAGACCGACACCTTCTGCAGGAATTGGCCCTTGGCCGAAGCGGGCTTGGCCTTGACCAGGTCGGTGAGCAGCGCGTTGAGGTTGTCCTTCAGCGCGGCGACGTCGAACGACGCCTTGCCGATCGAGCAGTGGATGATGCCGGCCTTGTCGTTGCGGAACTTGACCTGGCCCGCCTTCGCGTTCTTGACCGCGGTGACGACATCGGCAGCGACCGAGCCATCCTTCGGATTCGGCATCAGGCCACGCGGGCCGAGCAGCTGGCCGAGCTTGCCGACGACGCGCATCGCATCCGGCGTCGCGATCACGCGGCCGTAGTCGAGGTCGCCCGCCTGCATCTTCTCGGCGAGGTCTTCCATGCCGACCGCGTCCGCGCCGGCCGCCCTGGCCGCCTCGGCCTTCTCGCCCGGGGGGCAGAACACGGCGACCTTGACGGTCTTGCCGGTGCCGTGCGGCAGCATGACCGAGCCGCGCACGCCCTGGTCGGACTTCTTCGCATCGATGCCGAGGCGAACCGCGACGTCCACCGATTCGGGGAACTTCGCCTTCGCGCCATCCTTGACGATCTTCAGCGCATCGTCGATCGAATAGGTCTTGCCCGGCGTGACCGTGGCCGCGAGTGCCTTGTAACGCTTGCTGATCTTGGTCGCCATGTCAGATCTCCGCCACCAGGCCCATGCTGCGGGCGCTGCCCGCGATCGTGCGCACTGCCGCATCGAGATCGGCCGCGGTCAGGTCGGGCTCCTTCGCCTTCGCGATGTCCTCGAGCTGCTTGCGCGTGACCTTGCCGACCTTCTCGGTGTTCGGGCGCTTGGAACCGGACGTGATGCCGACCGCCTTCTTGAGCAGGATCGTCGCCGGCGGCGTCTTCGTGATGAACGTGAACGTGCGATCCGAGTACGCGGTGATCACGACCGGAATCGGCAGCCCGGGTTCGAGCTTCTGCGTGGCGGCATTGAACGCCTTGCAGAACTCCATGATGTTGAGGCCGCGCTGGCCCAGCGCCGGACCGACCGGTGGCGAGGGATTGGCCTGGCCGGCCTTCACCTGCAGCTTGATGTAACCAACAACCTTCTTTGCCATTTCGATTGCTCCTCGGGTTCGAACGTCTGCACGCTCATCGAGCTGCGGGACTCCCCGTTGATTGAATCAAAGGGCCGAGGGCCGAGGGCTGAGGGCTGAAAAGCGCGTCACTCCGCTCTCTCTCAGCCTTCAGCCCTCAGCCCTTGGCCCCGCCCTCAGGCCTTCTCCACCTGCCCGAACTCGAGTTCGACCGGCGTGGAACGCCCGAAAATCAGCACCGCCACGCGCAGGCGGCTCTTCTCGTAATTGACTTCCTCGACCACGCCGTTGAAATCGTTGAACGGCCCTTCGATCACGCGCACCATCTCGCCGGGCTCGAACAGCACCTTCGGGCGCGGCTTCTCGACGCCTTCCTGCACGCGCTGCAGGATGTTGTCGGCTTCGGAATCGCGGATTGGCAGCGGCCGATCGGCGGTCCCGCCGATGAAGCCCATCACCTTCGGCGTTTCCTTGACGAGGTGCCAGGATTCGTCGTCGATCTTCAGCGCCTTGCCTTCGTCGTGCGTCTCGATCTGCACCAGCACGTAGCCGGGGAAGAACTTGCGCTCGCTGCGCCGCTTCTGGCCGCCGCGCATCTCGATCACTTCCTCGGTCGGCACCAGCACTTCGCCGAACTTCTCGTCCATGCCGGCGCGCGCGACGCGCTCCTTCAGCGATCGCGCAACCGCATGTTCGAAGCCCGAATAGGCATGCACCACGTACCAGCGCTTGCTCATCAACGACTCCTCAGCGACCGATCTGCAACAGGTTGTCGATCACGGCCCACTTGAGCACGAAGTCGATGAAGCCGAGCAGCAGGCTGAGGATGACGACGACGACGAGGATCACCAGCGTGGTGCGCAGCGTCTCCTCGCGCGTCGGCCACACCACCTTGCGCAACTCGAACTGCGATTCGACCAGGTATTCGCGCACCGCGCGCCCGGGTGCCGTGAATGCCGCGACCGCGCAGGCTGCGACCAGGCCCACGAGCATCACGCCGACGCGCGCCCATCCGGTCCACTGGGTGAAGTAGTAGTAGGCGAAGATGCCCGCCACCAGCAGCGCGACGGCCAGCACGAGCTTGATCACGTCGAGCCCGCTCGCACCCGTTTTTTCGACCTTGGCGTTCATACGATTTGGCGACGTTCGCGGCAACGGGCTGGATGTTCGCCCTGCCTTTCGATGTTCCGTCGCCCGGTTCCTCTTGCTTGAATGGCACGCCAGGAGGGACTCGAACCCCCAACCTGCGGTTTTGGAGACCGCTGCTCTGCCAATTGAGCTACTGGCGTGTGGGAGGCTGGGAGCGGGGAATCGGGAATGGGGAATCGTCCGGAGAAGAGCCGCTTCCGCCTTGAACGATTCCCTGTTCCCGATTCCCCACTCCCGTATTCGTTACTGGACGATCTTCGCCACCACGCCGGCGCCGACGGTGCGGCCGCCTTCGCG
>DAIOWG010000102.1:0-9486 GCA_036758645.1 Dokdonella sp.
GGCGACGCGCCTAGGACGCAGGCGCGGCGCCCTCGCAGCGGCGCAGCAGGTAGTAGCTGCCGTCGCGATACGGCGTGCAGACGAGCTCGTCGACGATGTGGCCCTTGCGCGATGCATTCTTGCGACAGCTGATGCGCGTCGCACCGATGTCGTACAGGTCGGCGAGGCGCGCTGCGCCCTCGCGCGCGATGGCGAGCTGGGAGGCATCCATTGCGGATTCGAGTTGCTTCACGATGCGCTGGTAGCCCGGGAAGATCTCCTCCGCCGCGAGCTTGAGCCAGGCATAACCGCTGAGGTCGTCCTGCGTGGTGCCCTGTCCGAGCAGGTACATGCGTCCGAGCGCAGACTGGCTCGACTTGTCGCCCGCGCAGGCGAGCCGCTCGAACAGCGGGAACGCGCGTGCATGGTCCTGCTTGCCGTACGCGAGCCGCGCGTCGCGCAACATGTCTTCGAACTCGCTCGGGTGGACTCGATCGAACGCCTCGACAGGTGCGGGCGCTGCGGCCGCGGGCACGGCGGTGCACGCGCAGGCGCAGGCGAGGAGCACGGCGGACACGCAGCAATGCCAGGCGTTCATCGGAGCCCTCCGGGTGGTCACCCCGCGAGCTTACGACCGGTGCGCATCGCAAGCGAGCCGATTGTGGCGATTCATGTCGCCGCATGCGCCGGCCGGCGCATGCGCGGGGCCGCGCCGGGAGCAATGACCTTCGACACTTGGCGCCACCGACGCCGCGCCGTTAGGGTCCGCGCGCCGGCCTGCGCGCTCGCGCGCCCTCCCCTTGCTCGCGAACCCCGTACGCACGCCCACGACCCGAAACCCGGAGACTCCCGCATGCCCCTTCCTTCGAAGCGCTTCCTCGCCCTCGCGATCGCGACGTGCCTGACCGGCGCGGCGCACGCCGCGGCCCCCTCGTTCGACGTACGCGAACTCGATCCCGCGATCTCGCCCTGCGCGGACTTCGACGGGTTCGTCAATTCCAGATGGGTGGCAGCCAATCCGATCCCGGCCGACCGTACGCGCTGGGGCGCGTTCGATGCGCTGCGCGAGCACAGCCTCGTGACCGAGCATGCGATCGTCGACAAGGCGACGCGCGCGGCGGACACCGGGAAGGCAGGCTCGATCGAGCAGAAGATCGGCTGGTACTACCGCTCGGGCATGGACGAGCAGGCGATCGAGAAGGCGGGCCTCGCGCCGATCCAGCCCGAACTCGCGCGCATCGACGCGCTGCGTTCGGGCGCGGACGTTGCGGCCTACCTGACCGCTGCCTTCGGGCAGGGCCAGCGCCGCGTATTCGCGCTGTTCCCGGCCGCCGATTTCAAGAACTCCAGGATGCAGATCGCGTACGCGTTCCAGGACGGCCTCGGACTGCCGACGCCGGAGTACTACGAACTGGCCGAACACGCTGCCAAGCGCGACGCCTATCGCGCGCACGTCGAGAAGGTGCTCACGCTCGCGGGCGCCACGGCGGCCGATGCGAAGGCCGCGGCCAATCATGTGCTCGCGTTCGAGACTCGTCTCGCGAAGGCTTCGTTCAAGCCGGTGGAGCTGCGAACGCCGGAGAACCAGTACCACTTCACGACGCTCGCCGAAGCCGACCGGGCCACGCCGAACTTCTCGTGGACGAAGTTCTTCGCCGCGCAGGACATCGACATCCAGGGCGGTTTCTCGCTGTCGCAGCCGAAGTTCTTCGCCGAGTTCGACCGCATGCTCGCGGACGTGCCGGTCGCGCAGTGGCGCGCCTACCTGCGCTTCCACGCGCTCGACTCGGCTTCTCCGTACCTGTCCGAGGCTTTCGCGCGCGAGAACTTCGAGTTCTACAAGAAGACGCTGAACGGCCAGAAGCAGCAGGAGCCGCGCTGGAAGCGCGTGCTCGAATCGGTCAACGACACGATGGGCATGGCGCTCGGCGAGCTCTACGTGGCCGAGGCGTTCCCGCCCGAATCCCGCCGACGCGCGCAGGAACTCGTGGACAACGTGAGCGCGGCGCTCAAGGCCCGCATCGAGAAGCTCGACTGGATGAGCGACGAGACCCGCGCGAAGGCCCTCGAGAAGTGGTCGACGTTCCTGCCGAAGATCGGCTACCCCGATCGCTGGCGCGACTGGTCGGGGCTGTCGATCAAACCGGATGACTACTACGCGAACGTGCTCGCGTCGCAGCGCTACGACCACGACTACGAGATGGGCAAGATCGGCAAGCCGACGGATCGCACCGAGTGGGGCATGACGCCGCAGACGGTCAACGCGTACTACAACCCGACCGACAACACGATCAATTTCCCGGCCGCGATCCTGCAACCGCCGTTCTTCGATGCCAAGGCCGACGACGCGCTCAACTACGGCGGCATCGGCGCGGTGATCGGGCACGAAGCGATCCACGGCTACGACGACGAAGGCAGCCAGTTCGACGCGCAGGGCAACAACACGAACTGGTGGTCGAAGGCCGATCGCGAGAAGTTCGAGGCGCGCGCGGCCAAGCTCGTCGAGCAGTACGAAAGCTACGAGCCGCTGCCGGGCAAGCGCATCAACGGGCGCCTGACGCTCGGCGAGAACATCGCCGATCTCGGCGGCACCGCGATCGCGCTCGACGCGCTGCACATGGCGATCGCGAAGGATCCCTCCAAGGCTGCGAAGATCGATGGCTACACGCCGGACCAGCGCTTCTTCCTCAACCTCGCGCGGATCTGGCGTGGCAGCACGCGGCCCGAACGCCTCGAGGTCCAGCTCAATTCCGACCCGCATTCGCCCGCGAGCTACCGCGCGGTCGGCGCCGCATCGAACCTGCCCGCGTTCGCGCGCGCATTCGACTGCAAGGCCGGCGACGCGATGGTGCGCGGCGAGGAGAAGCGCGTGAAGATCTGGTGACCGGAGGTCGGGGGCCGCGGGTCGTGGCCCTCGCCTTTCCTTCCAGTCCCGTCGCGGTCCCCAAGCGATGGCATTCAAGATCGAAACACGGAGCACGCGAAGAAGGAGCCTTCCGGCCAGGCCCTTCTTCCTGCCACATGCTCTTCCGGGTGTGTTGCGGGCGCTCCCGTGTCGACAGCGATGCGTTTCGGGCTCGTGTTTCAGCTTTCCTCGCGCGCCGATTTAACGAAATGCCGTGCAGACTTTGTGTAAGGTCGGGAATCGGGTGGAGTCCACCGACCGACACGAGGCAAGCCATGACCGGATTTCCGGCGCGTTCCCTGTTCGCCGCTGCCATCGCAGCGTCGTGCACGACGGCGGCAGTCGCAGGAGCGCCGAGCTACGACACGATCGAGCTGCAGGCACGCAGCAACCTGATCGTCAACGACAACGGCTGGAACGTGCCGGCGGGCACCTCGTTCAACAGCATCAGCGCCGTCGTCAGCGACGACCGGCAGGTCGCATTCACCGCGGGTGTGGTGCCGATCGACGGCAATCTTTCCGATACCGGCGCAGGCCTGTGGGTCGGTGGCCATGCAGTGGGCGGATTCGTCGCGATCCATGATCCGGGTGACGGCCCGAAGGCGACGATGATCATTTCCGACCGGCCGTCGATCAATGCCTCCGGCCAGGTCGCCTACTACACGAGCAACGACGGCGCGCCTTACGTGCTGCGCAAGTACGATCCGATCGCGGGCGGCTCCGACGTCGTTTCGCTGCTGCCGTTGTCGCCGACATCGATCGCGAATCCGCGCATCGCCGACGACGGCACCATCGGCCTGCGCGGCGGCTTCAACGGTCCGTATGCGTTCGTGCGCGCGGTCCCCGCCGCGCCGGCCGAACTGGTCGCCTACGACACCCACTATGGCGCCGGCAGTTCCTACGCCTACCTGTACTCGCCCGACACCAACAATGCCCGGCAGATGGCCTCGAAAGTCAGCACCAGCGACTATGACCACAACGAGATCCGCCTGTTCGACGGGTTCGACGACAGCCGTTTGCTGGTGGCCGACGCCGCGACCGACGCGGGCTCGCCGTTCTCCCGCTTCGACAACGGCCTCGGGCTCAACGACCACGGCGCGATCGCGGTCGGCCTGAGCCTCGCCGAAGGCAATGTGCGCGCGATCTACCGGTTCACGCCGGCAGGCGACACCGTCGAGGCGGTCGAGATCGCGCGCGTGGATGCCGCGGGGCCGGTGCGCGCGATCGACACCTTCGCGCCCGACATCAACAACGCTGGCCTGGTGGTATTCCGCGGCCAGGATGCGAATGGCCAGGCCGTGTTCGTCGGCGACGGCAGCACGCTGGTGCGCGTGATCGGCAAGGGCGATGTCGTTTCCACCGACCTTGGCCCGGCGCAGGTCGGCCAGCACGTCGACGATCCGAGCGGCTGGCCGATCTTCAGCGGCTCGCCCACGCTCAACGCCGCGGGCGACGTCGCGTTCGTCGCAGCCCTGCATCCGCAAGGCGATCCCGGCGAGGAATGGGGCACCGGCGTGTTCGTCGCCTACGCGACGCCACAGGTCGACGACGTGATCTTCGCCGATGGCTTCGAGGGCCCCGCCCTGTAGTGCGGAAAGCCGCGACCGTGCCGTCGATTGCGCGCCGCGACGTTCGGTTTCGACGCCTGGTCGATCGCGCTGCCGCAGCCCCGCGGGCACGAGGATCGGTCTCCTGCAGGCGCGTCGGGGGCCGCGACGGTCCGGTTGCAGGCGTGCCGGTCGAGCCGGCCGCGCGCCTCCCCGGCCGCGGTCCTGCCGCTCCTGCAGGAGTTCGACCGTTACAGCGCGCGCATGAACGCGACGAGGTCCTTCTTCTCCTGCGCATCGAGCCTCGTTTCGAGCACGAGGTTGAAGAACTCGACCGTATCCTCGAGCGTCAGCAGGCGGTCGTCGTGGAGGTACGGCGGCGAATCCTTGATCCCGCGCAGCGGGAAGGTCTTGATCGGACCATCCGCGGTGGCCATGCGCCCGTTGACCATCTGCGGCTCGAAGAAGCGCTCGGTCTTCAGGTTGTGCATGAGATTGTCGGTGTAGTACGGCGGTACGTGGCAGGTGGAGCAGGTGCCCTTGCCGAAGAACACGTCCTGGCCGCGCAGTTCCGATTCGCTCGCGCGCGCGGGGTCGAGCTTGCCGAACACGTTGAGCTTGGGCGCCGGCGGAAAGTCGAGCAGCGCTTCGAACTCCGCCATGAAGTGCACCTGGCTCCCGCGCTCGAGCACGTTGACGCCCTTCTTGGTCGCGATCACCGGATCGCCATCGAAGTACGCCGCGCGCTGTTCGAACTCGGTGAAGTCCTCGATCGTCTTGAGCGCACGCTGCGAACCGAACAGTCGCTGCACGTTGACGCCCCGCAGCGTCGGCGTGTCGATGCGGTGTCGGAATTGCTGCGGCCTGATGTCGCCGACGAGGTGGGTCGACGCATTCGTGTGCCCGTTCGCATGGCAATCGAAGCAGACGACGCCACGGCTCGGGCGTTCGGTCCGCCGGTCGGCAGTCTGGTTGAACTGCTGCTGCGGAAACGGCGTGACGAGCAGGCGCAGGCCTTCCAGCTGCTTCGGATTGAGGATGCCGTTGAACAGCTCGTAATAGTTGTCGATCGTGACGAGCTTGCCTTGCGACACGTCGCCGAGGTCGGGGCGCGTGGTCAGGAAGATCGGCGCCGGGAATTCAGGCAGGAAGTGGTCCGGCAGGTCGAAGTCGAGGTCGAAGCGGGTCAGGTCGCGCTGCTCCTGGCGCTTGATTTCGTCGATGTGGAAGCGCGGGAACACCATGCCGCCTTCGGCGTGGTCCGGATGCGGCAGCGGCAGGAACCCGGCCGGCCAGGCACGCTTGGCACGGATCTCGTCCGGGCCCATGGCGGCGAGCGCCTCCCAATCCGTACCCGCCGCGAGTTTCACGCGCACGCCTTCCTGCACCGCCTTGCCCCCGGTCATCGTCACGCCGGATGCGGCGCGGTTGGCCAGGTCGTAACGCGCGCGCAGCAGTTCGGCCTGGCGTTGCGCGATGCCGGCCTTGGCCGACTTCTTGCGTTGCATGACGGTCGCGAGGGGTTCTTCGATCACGGGCGAATAGCTCGAGGCCGGTGGCTGCTGGGCCTGGGTGGCCGGGATGCCGACGATGCCGACGGCACCGACGGCGCCGAACGTGCACGCGCACAAGGTCGCGCGCAGCGCGGAACGCTTCGAATGGACGTGTTGCATGGCGTTGCCTCCTCACATGGGTGACGGGCATTTGCTGGAAGCGTCTCGAGGACGCTCCGCGACGCTACGCCGCACCGTCGGGTTCCGCCAGTCATTCCGCTCGATCGCATCGATCGCATGCGCCTATCGCGTTCCCTGCTGCAACACCGCAGGAAGTCCTCGGGCGCGAGCGAATCGCAACGCCATGCGGCGCCCGGTGCCCGCTCCCGTAGCTTGCGCATCGCAACAGGACGCAGCGTCCACCGGGCCGCAAGGCTATGATTGAAGGGCCACGGCCGCGATAATCGCGTTCCCTTTCGCCGCGACCGCCATGGCCTTCGTACCCGGACAACGCTGGATCTCGAATGCCGAACCCGAGCTCGGCCTCGGCACGGTCGTGCGCCTTGAAGGTCGCACCGTGCAGGTGTTGTTCGCGACCGCCGGGGTGCTGCGCCAGTACGCGATGCATGCAGCGCCGCTCACGCGCGCCGAATTCCGCGTCGGCCAGAAGGTTTCGGGCCAGAAGCGCAGCTTCGTGATCGAGCGCGTGAGCACCGTGGACGGCATGCTCGCCTACCACGGGGGTGGCATCACCCTGCCTGAGGCCGAGCTCGACGACACCCAGCCGATCTCGCGCGCGGACGAACGCCTGTTGTCGGCGCGCATCGATGGCCCCGACCGCTTCGATTTCCGCCGCGAGGCGCTGTCGCGACGTGCAGCCGCGATGCGCTCGCCAGCCTGGGGCCTCGCTTCCGCGCGCATCGACCTGATCCCGCACCAGTTGCGCGTCGCGGCGGTGGTCGCGCAGCGCAGGCCGCCGCGCGCATTGCTCGCCGACGAAGTCGGACTCGGAAAGACGATCGAGGCCGGCATGGTGCTCGCGCGGCTGCTCGCGAGTGGTCGCATCGCGCGCGCGCTGGTGCTGGCCCCGGCGAGCCTGACGGCGCAATGGTTCGTCGAACTGCTGCGCCGCTTCAACCTGCCATTCGCGCTCTACGACGAGGAGCGCTGCGAAGCAATCGAAGTCGGCGACGGCGCGCGCAATCCGTTCGAGGACGAGCAGTGCGTGATCGCCGACGTCGACTGGCTCGCCGGCGATCCGAAACGCGCCGCGCAGGTGCAGGATGCGGGCTGGGACCTCGTCGTCGTCGACGAGGCGCATCACCTCGAATGGACACCGAACGGCTCGAGCCGGTCCTATCAGCTGGTCGAAGCACTCGCGCAGCGCGCGCCCGGACTGATCCTGCTCACCGCGACGCCGCAACAGCTTGGCCGGAGCGGGCACTTCGCGCGGCTGCGTCTGCTCGATCCGGCGCGGTACACCGATCTCGATGCCTACGTCGCAGAGGCGGACGGCTACGCGGCACTGTCGATGGTTGCCGCCACGCTGCTCGAAGCGGCGCCGCTCGGCGAGTCGGAGCGCCGGCTGCTCGGCCAGCGATTCGCGGCAGACGCGGAACTTGCGGGACTGCTCGCGCGCTACGACGATGACCGTGCCGCGTTCGCGCCGCAGCTGCTGGATGCGCTGATCGACCGGCACGGTACCGGCCGCGTGATGTTCCGCAACCGTCGCGCGCGCATCGGCGGCTTCCCGCAGCGCATCGCGCGCATCCAGAGACTCGATGGCAGCGCGCTCGACGACGCACAGCGCCAGCGGTTGCTCGCGGAATTCCATGCCGATGCGCAGGCGCGGGCGCACGAGGGCGAGATCGACTACGCGGCGGATCCGCGCCTGCCCTGGCTGCTCGCGTTGATCGACTCGCTCGCGCCGGCCAAACTGCTGCTGATCTGCCGCACCCAGGCGAAGGTACTCGCGCTCGAGGACGCGCTGCGCACGCGCTGCACCGCGAAGGTCGCGCGCTTCCACGAGGGCATGACCATCCTGCAGCGCGATCGCAACGCGGCGTACTTCGCCGAGACCGACGGCGCGCGCATCCTGCTCTGTTCCGAAATCGGATCGGAAGGCCGCAACTTCCAGTTCGCGCACCATCTCGTGTTGTGGGACCTGCCGCACGATCCGGACCTGCTCGAGCAGCGCATCGGCCGTCTCGATCGCATCGGCCAGCGCCACCCGATCGAGATCCACGCGGCGGCGTTCGATGGAACGGCGCAGCATGCGCTGCTGCGCTGGTACGACGAAGGACTCGATGCGTTGCGCAGCAGCCCGTCGGATGGGCGCGAGATCGTGCTCCGCTACGGCGCGCGGCTGCTGGCCGAAGCGGAGCGCCACGCGCGAGCGGGCGAAGACCCCGACGTCGAGATCGATGCGCTGATCGGCGAAACCGCCGCGACGCACCGCGAACTGACCGCGCTCGTGCAGTCGGGTCGCGACCGCCTGCTCGAGCTCGCGAGCGAGCGAGAAGGGCGCGACACGGACCTCGGCGGCGCACTGCGCGCGCAGGATGCCGACGAATCGGCCGACGCGTTCATCCTCGGGCTGTTCGAGCAGTTCGGCATCGACAACGAGGAGACCGGTGCGCGCACGGTCGTGCTCGACCCGGAGTACCTCAGCACCGACGGCTTCCCGGGACTCAAGGACGGTCCGCAACAGGCCACCTTCGACCGCGCGGCCGCGCTCGCGCGCGAAGAGCTGCCGCTGCTGCGACTCGACCACCCGCTGGTGACGGGCGCACTCGACCTGCTGATCGAAAGCGAACAGGGCAATGCGGCGGTGCTCGTCGACGCGGCGCTGCCGCCGCGCACGGCCGTGCTCGAATGCGTGTTCGTGCTCGAATGCGTCGCCGACCGCCGCCTCGACGTCGGCCGCTTCCTGCCGCCGCTGCCGTTGCGCGTGGTGGTCGACACCCGCCTCAACCTGCGCAGCGACTACCAGCCGCACGCGGCGAGCATCGCGCGTGCGAAGGAGCAGCCTGCCGACGCGGCGCGCTTCCGTCCATTGCTGGCCAAGCTGGTGCCGCCGATGCTCGCGGCCTGCGAGACCGAGGCGCGCCGCCTCGCGGCGACCGAGACCGGCGCCGCGCTCGATCGGGCCCAGCGCGAGCTCGAAGCCGAGCGCGCGCGACTGGTTGCGCTGTCGAAGGTCAATCCGGCGGTCCACGACGAAGAGATCGATGCGATTTCGACCGAGCTCGAAGACATCCGCCACGCGCTCTCGACCGCCGCGCCGCGGCTCGATGCGGTCCGTTTCGCCTGCAGCCAGGACATCGCGACGCGCTAGCGCATGACCGATCGCCGTCGGGTGGGTCGCAGCCGCGCAGCGGCGAGGCCCACCGTCGCGCACGCGCGGCAGGGGCGGCATGCGCGCACGCGCGGCATACACGCCGACGATCGAAAGACCCGTGCTCGCGCGCCAGCCGAGCCGTGTCGCGCAGCGCGAGTCGCAGCGCCGCAGGGTGGCCTGGGCGCGGGCTCTCGCGCTCAGGCCGCCTTCGGCTGCTTCATG
>DAIOWG010000103.1:0-9329 GCA_036758645.1 Dokdonella sp.
GCGCCCGACACCGACTGGTAGGTCGCGACGTTGATGCGCTCGATGCCGGCCTCGCGGTGGATCGGCGCGAGCGCGACCAGCATCTGCATCGTCGAACAGTTCGGGTTCGCGATGATCCTGCGTTTGGCATGCAGCGCGATCGCATGCGGGTTCACTTCGCTGACCACCAGCGGGACATCGTCCTGGTAGCGGAACTCGGAGGTGTTGTCGATCACGACGGCGCCCGCCGCGGCTGCACGCGGCGCGTGCTCGCGCGAGACCGCGGCGCCGGCCGAGAAGAACGCGATGTCGATGCCGTCGAAGTCGAACGCGGCGAGATCGCGCACGGTGAGCTCGCGATCGCGGAACCTGACCTTGCCGCCGGCGGAGCGCCGGCTTGCTAGCGGGACGAGTTCGCCCACCGGAAAGCTGCGCTGTTCGAGGATCGCGAGCAAGGCTTCGCCGACGGCGCCGGTCGCGCCTGCGATTGCAATGTTGTGATTGCGCATGGAGTCCTGGTGGCGGAGGGCCGAGGTTCGGGGGTTGGGGGTTGGGAACGGACGGGTCAGGCGCCGGGGATGCGTGGTTTCACCGTGCCGACGTCACCGCACTGGGCGCGGTGGCGCAGTGCCTGGTCCATCAGCACCAGCGCGACCATCGCCTCGGCGATCGGCGTCGCGCGGATGCCGACGCAGGGATCGTGGCGACCCTTGGTCACGACCTCGACCGGCTCGCCCTCGAGGTCCACGCTGCGACCTGGCACGAGGATGCTCGAGGTCGGCTTGAGCGCGATCGACGCGCGCACCGGCTGGCCACTCGAGATCCCGCCGAGGATGCCGCCCGCGTGGTTGGACGCGAAGCCCTGAGGCGTGAGTTCGTCGCGATGCTCGCTACCCTTCTGGGTGACCGCGGCGAAACCGGCGCCGATCTCGACGCCCTTGACCGCATTGATCGACATCAGCGCGGCAGCGAGTTCGCCATCGAGCTTGCCGTAGACGGGCTCGCCCCAACCGGGCGGCACGTCGTCGGCGACGACGTCGACGCGCGCACCGACCGAATCGCCGGACTTGCGCAACGCGGTGATGCAGGCCTCGAGTTCGCCGAGCGTGGTCGCGTCGGGCCAGAAGAACGGATTGGATTCGACCACGTCCCAGTCGATCGGCGCGAGCGAGGCCGCGCGCGGGACGAGTCCGCCGATCTGCGCGAGATGGCCCCGCACGCGCACGCCGTGGCGTTCGGCCAGCCACTTCTTCGCGATGACCGCGGCCGCGACGCGCATCGTCGTCTCGCGCGCGGAAGAGCGTCCGCCTCCGCGCGGATCGCGGATGCCGTACTTGTGCCAGTAGGTGTAGTCGGCGTGCCCGGGCCGGAACGTCCCGAGCAGGTCGCGATAGTCCCTGGAACGCGCATCCGTGTTGCGCACGAGCAGCGCGATCGGCGTGCCGGTGGTGCGGCCTTCGTACACGCCCGACAGGATTTCGACCTCGTCGTCCTCGCGACGCTGCGATGTCCAGCGGCTGCGCCCGGTCGCGCGGCGATCGAGATCGCATCGAAAATCCCCGGCCGAGATCGCGAGGCCCGGCGGACACCCGTCGACGACGCAACCGATCGCCGGGCCGTGGCTTTCGCCGAAGGTCGTGACGGTGAGCAGTTTTCCGAACGCGTTGGACATGGTGATGGCCGGGTTTCGGGATCGGGGATCAGCGCCTCGTGGCCGCGCCGAACGCCGGAGTCCGGTGGCGTGCGCGTGCGCCGACGCGGTTCACGGCGGGCACGCGACCGCGCCCGCGATGCTACGCGCGCGTGGCGGCGACTTCGCGGATCGCGTCCGCGTGCTCGAGCAGGTCGCGGCGATCGAGCAGGAACACGCCCATCTGGCCCACGTCGAACTCGATCCAGTTGAACGGCACGTCCGGCAGCATGCGCACGAGCGCGCGCTCGCTCTCGCCGACTTCGACGATCAGCACGCCGTCGTCGGACAGATGCGCGGGCGCGTCGCGCAGGATGCGCAGCGCGAAGTCGAGTCCATCATGGCCCGCGGCCAGGCCGAGGGCGGGTTCGTGCCCGTACTCGGGCGGCAGGTCCGCGAATTCCTGTTCGGTCACGTACGGCGGGTTGCTCACGATGAGGTCGTAGACCTCGCCCGCGAGCGCCGAGAACAGGTCCGAATGGATCGCCTGCACGCGCTCGCCGACGTCCTGGTAGGCGATGTTCACGCGCGCGAGCGAAAGCGCATCGTCGCTGATGTCGGCGAGGTCGACCTGCCATTCCGGGTTGTGCACCGCCATTGCGATGCCGATGCAGCCCGAGCCCGTGCACAGGTCGAGCGCGCGCGTGACCTCGCGCTCCTCGAGCCACGGCGAGAATCCGCCGAGGATCAGCTCCGCGATCGGCGAGCGCGGCACCAGCGCGCGCGGATCGGACTTGAACTTGAGTCCCGCGAACCACGCCTCGCCGGTCAGGTAGGCAACCGGGCGGTGTTCGGCGATGCGCCGCTCCACCAGTTCCAGCACCCGTTGACGCTCCTCGCTCGTGAGTCGCGCCTGGCCGTACGCGGGCGAAAGATCGTGCGGCAGGTGCAGCGCGTGCAGCACCAGGTGCGTGGCCTCGTCGATCGCGTTGTCGTAGCTGTGGCCGAAGCAGAGGCCGGCCGCGCCGAAGCGGCTCGCACCGTAGCGGATGAAATCGACGATCGTCGCGAGTTCGCTGGTCACCGCAGGCACCCGGGCTGGAAGGCCATACAGTATAAGGTGCGTCGCAGCGTACAATCGGCGGATGACCCCATCCATTCCGCATGGCCGCGCATCCGCGACGGTCCTCATCGTCGTCGCCGCGATTGCCGCGGCGTTCGGACTCTGGCTCGGTACGCGCAGCGCCGATCGCAGCGCGCTGCCGGAGTTCCGCGCGGCCGTGGCCTACCCGGCTCCCCGTTCGCTGCCCGAATTCAGCCTCGTGCGCAGCGACGGCAAGTCGCTGACGCTGGCCGACTGGAAGGGCCACTGGACGGTCGCGTTCTTCGGCTTCACGCACTGCCCGGACATCTGCCCGACCACGCTCGCGACATTCAAGCAGGTCTGGAACCAGCTCGATCCGGCGACGCGCGCGCGCGTGCGGTTCGACTTCATCTCGGTCGACCCGCAGCGCGATACGCCCGAATTGCTGAACGCATACGTGGGCTACTTCAACCCCGAATTCGTCGCGGCAACCGGCAGCGATGCCGAACTTGCGCGCCTCACGCGCGCGCTTGGACTGCTCTACACGCGCGGCGAGCCGGTCGACGGCAACTACAGCGTCGACCACAGCGCCTCGGTCGTGATCATCGATCCCGATGGTCGCCAGGCGGGGCTGTTCCGGCCGCCCTTCGAAGCCGCCCCGATCGCGGCCGACCTGGTCGCGCTGGCGGGCACGCGATGATGCGCCCCGCCGTCCTCCTGCAGTACCTGCTGCCGCACCGCTTGCTGTCGCGCATCGTGATGTGGGCCACGCGCTGGCGCTACGCGCCGTGGAAGGACTTCCTGATCGGTCGCATCACGCGGGCTTACGACGTCGACCTCTCGGAAGCCGAGACCGCCGACCTCGCGGCCTATCCGCACTTCAACGCATTCTTCACGCGCGCGCTGAAACCCGGCGCGCGCCCGTTGGCCGAGGGGGCCGACGTGGTCTCGTGCCCCGCCGACGGCAGGGTCAGCCAGGCCGGGCCGATCAGCTCGGGCCGCATCGTGCAGGCCAAGGGCCAAAGCTTCAGCGTGGCTGAACTGCTCGCCGACGAAACCGCGGCGACGCCCTACGCGAGCGGCTCGTTCCTGACCGTGTACCTGTCCCCGCGCGACTACCACCGCGTGCACATGCCGCTCGCCGGCGAACTCGTCGAGACCGTGCACGTGCCCGGGCGCATCTTCAGCGTGGCTCCGTTCGCGGTCGCCGCGATCCCGCGGCTGTTCGCACGCAACGAGCGGCTGGTCTGCCACTTCCGTGGCGAGCACGGGCCGTTCGCGGTGGTGATGGTCGGCGCGATCCTGGTGTCGGGCATCGAGACCACCTGGGGCGGCGTCGCGGTCCCGCCCTACGCGGACGCGATCACGCGGCGGCACGCGGGCGCGCGCGGCATCCACCTCGCGCGCGGCGCCGAGATGGCGCGCTTCAACATGGGCTCCACCGTGATCGTGCTGCTGCCCGAGGGTGGGCGCTTCGATCCTTCGCTGAGGCCGGAGCAGGCCGTGCGCATGGGCGAACCCGTCGGCAGGCTCCCGGCCTGAGCGCGGGATCCCTGGCCTTTGCATTCGCGGCGCGGCGCGGTCACAATGTGACGCGATTCGGCAACTTGTGACGCACTGGGCGTTTGTCGCGCCACGGCTTGCCTAGAATCGCAACCGTCACAGGTTCCGCGGCACGCGCGCCACGGATAGAACAGGGGGCAAGACCATGCAATTCGTAACCCGTTTGATCGCCTTGAGTCGCGCGGTGCAGCTGCGCAAGCAGTTCCGCGAAATCAACAAGGCCCTCGAAGACCTCGCACCGACCGCGCGCCGCCAGCTCGCCGCGATCGCGCTGCGCGAGTTCGCGAACGCGTCCAAGAGCGAGTTCCCGCATCTGTACGCGACCCCGCCGGACGAGAAGTACCGTCCCTGGGGCAGTGGCACCGAGATCGGCCTCGAGCGCCTGCGTTCGGACAACATGCAGGTGCGCCTGCGCGGCGTCGCGCTGTGGCTGACCGTCGCCTACCACGAGACCAAGGATTCGCCGTTCGGGGAGCAGCGCGAGCTGCACCGCCAGGTCATGCGCTCGCTGCGTTCGCTCAAGGAAGCGATCCCGAGCAACGACCTCAACGCCTGGATGATCGGCGAGGCCGAAGCCGCCTGAGTAGCGACCGGGCCGACCCCCTGCGGCCCGGTGGTTTCCACGGCGAACGGCAGCAGCGCGATCAGCGCTTGCAGGCCGGCACGTTCAACACCTGTCCGATGCGCAGCGCGTAACCAGGCGCGCGCAGGTGGTTCACGTTCGCGATCTCCTTGATGCCGCAACCGGTCTTGCGCGAAATCGCCGCGAGCGTATCGCCCTTGCGCACCGTGTACGACCGGCTGCCCGACGGCTTCGCGCGCGCGAGTGCCGCCGGCGGCGGGGACGGCACGATCGCCGAATGCAGGTCCGCAGCCAGCTCGGCCCAGCGTCCCGCCGCACAGTCGCGCGCATACACCGCTTCGAGCTGCTTGGGCACCGCCAGTTGCGTGCCGGCCGCCACCGTCTGTTGCGGGTCGAGGTGCGCATTGAGGTTGCGCAAGGTACGGAACCAGCCGTCCGGATGGCCGTCCTGGCCGAGGCAGATCGTGAGCTCGGCGATCGACGCGGGCCGTTTCAGCGTGATGCTGCCCGGCGCGACCGCGGGCGTCGGCCACCTCAGGTTGTAGCGTTCCGGATGCAGGAACAGCCAGGCCGCGGCGAGCACCATCGGCACGTACTCGCGCGTTTCCTGCGAGATGTCGTAGTAGATCTTCGGATCCCAGAAGCTGGCGTCCGCACCGACGCGCGCGACGCGCCGGCGCATCGCGCCTTCGCCGCCGTTGTAGGCGCCGATCACGAGCTCGAGATTGTTGTTGAAGATCGCGAGCTGCTCGTTGATGTAGGCCGCGTTCGCGCGCGCGGACAGTTGCGGGTCGAAACGCTGGTCGAATCCATCGACCGGCCGCAATCCGAAGCGCAAGCCGGTCGCGTACATGAACTGCAACGGCCCGGATGCGCCCGAGCGTGAAATCGCGTGCACCTTGCCACCCGATTCCTTCGCGAGCATGCCGAACAGCAAGGCTTCCGGGAGGCCGGCCCGCTCGTACTCGGGGACCATCAGATGGCGCATGTACTGGTAGTTTTCGTACGCGAGCAGCAGGTTCGGCCGGTACTGCGTGAGCCATTCCTCGAGCGCGGCCTTGACCGGCCCGTTGAGCGCGATGATGTCGCCGAGTTCGCGCCCTTTCAGCAGGGCGACCGAACGGCCGAGTTGCGGCAGTCGCGCGACCATCGGCGACGATTCGCCCGCGCCCGCGGTCGCTTCGGGCGTGCTGCCCCTCGCTTCGCCATCCGGCAGGTCGCCCGCGCCGCCGACACCCTGGCGCAGCAATGCGTCGAACGTGGCGACGAAGCGTTGCTGGTCGCAGGCGGGGATCTCGGCGCAGCGCGTCGCCGCATCGCGCAGGTCGTCGAGCGCGCCCTTGATGTCGGCCTGTGCCTTCGCGGCGTCGCCCGCGCGCAGCAACTCGATGCCCGCGGCGTAGCGCCGGCTGTCCGCCTCGAGCCGCGTGTAGAGCGCGGCGGCCTCGGCGTCGCCGGCCGCCGTGCGCATCGCGCCGTCGCGTGCGGGATGGGCGGCACACGCGGCGACGAGGGCGGCGGCGAGCAACGCGAACGATCTCGAGGGGAACGGCATCGGCGACCATCTTCTGCAAACGGAAGCCTCGAACGGTACCGGCCGCGGGCGCGGGCGGCAACCGCCGCGGCATCATCGTTACAATCAGGCATCGCCGGCGCCATTGCCGCGCATCGGAGAGGTCACCACCTTGGACAAGATATTCGTCGGCAAGGGCGATGCAGAAGTCTGGCTGCTGCCGAAGTACGCCAATCGCCACGGCATGGTCGCCGGTGCCGCCGGCACCGGCAAGTCGGTGTCGCTGATGCTGCTGGCCGAAGGCTTCTCGCGATTGGGCGTGCCGACCTTCATCGCGGACGTCAAGGGTGACCTCGCCGGCCTGTCGCAGGCCGGCGCGATGAACGACAAGCTCAAGGCGCGCATCGACAGGCTCGGCATCGACTGGGCGCCGAATGCGAACCCGGTGGTGTTCTGGGACATCTACGGCCACTCGGGGCATCCGGTGCGCACGACGATCTCCGAGATGGGCCCGAACCTGCTCGCGCGGCTGATGGAACTCAACGACACCCAGTCCGGCGTACTCGAAGTCGTGTTCAAGGCCGCCGACGACGAGGGCCTCTTGCTGCTCGACCTCAAGGACCTGCGCGCGCTGCTGAACTGGGCGGCGGAGAACTCGAAGGCGATCTCGAGCCAGTACGGCCTGATCTCGAAACCTTCGCTCGCGGCGGTGCAGCGTGCGCTGCTTTCGCTCGAGCAGGCCGGGGGCGATGCGTTCTTCGGCGAACCCGCGCTCGAGCTCGCCGATTTCATGCGCCAGGACATGTCCGGTCGCGGCGTCGTCAACATCCTCGCGGCGGACCAGCTGATCCTGAAGCCGAAGCTCTACACGACATTCCTGCTGTGGATGCTGTCCGAATTGTTCGAGACCCTGCCCGAAGTCGGTGACCTCGACCGACCCAGGCTCGTGTTCTTCTTCGACGAAGCGCACCTGCTGTTCGACGACGCACCGCCCGCGCTGCGCCAACGCGTCGAGCAGGTCGTGCGACTGATCCGCTCCAAGGGCGTCGGCATCTACTTCTGCTCGCAGCAACCCGACGACGTGCCAGACGACGTGCTGGGCCAGCTCGGCAATCGCATCCAGCACGCGCTGCGCGCCTTCACGCCGCGCGACCAGAAGGCGGTGAAGGCCGCTGCCGAAACGTTCGCGCCGAACCCGAAGGTCGACGTGGTCGAGGCGATCACCCAACTCGCCGTCGGCGAAGCGCTGGTGTCGACACTGCAGGACAAGGGCATCCCGTTGCCGGTCGAACGCGTGCTCGTGTCTTCCCCGGGTTGCCGCATCGGCACGATCGACGCGACCGAGCGCGCGACCGTGCGCGCGCGTTCGCCCGTCGGCGCGAAGTACGACACCGCGATCGATCGCGAGTCGGCATTCGAGCTGCTCGCGCGGCGCGCCGAACAAGCGGCATCGGCCGAGCCCGCGTCTCCGCGCGAGAAGTCCGCGCGTGCGCCCGCGGCGGAAAAGGAAGAAGCCGGCTGGACCGGCGCCGCGAAGGACATGGTGTTCGGCACCGGTCGACGCCAGGGCATGCTCGAGGCGTTCGCGAAATCCGCGATGCGCAACATCGGAGGCCAGGTCGGCCGCTCGATCCTGCGTGGCGTGTTCGGCACGATGCGCCGTTGAGCGCTGCGGCGCGGCGCAGCGGCCTCTCGGAAAATGCGCGAGGCAGGACCGAAGACCCGAACACGAAGAACACGAGGCCAAGCTGAGGATCGGACGCGGCAACAGGCGCCGCGCCTCGCGGCGACCCGGCACATCGGCTGCTCGGGACGGGCGCCGCATCGCGCCCTTCGTTCTCGTTCGCGCGCTCCGAGCCTTCAGGGTCGTGGGTGTCCACGGGATTCGCGGTTCGATCCTTCCGTTTCCCGCGCTGCGCGTCGATCGTCCTGTACCGGTCGGCGCGTTGCGCCGCGGGTGCACCGGCCCGGATATGCGGGACTGACGATTTCCTCGCGGTTTTCGATTCGCACTGCGGCTGCAATGGGGCGCCCCGACGTCGGGCGCCAAGGAGTGCCGCATGGGAATCGACGCGTCCGCGATTTCGCCCGGCGCACGCCTGCGCGACAGCCTGCGCTACGTGATGCAGCCGAACGCGTTGGCCGTCCTCGCGGCGCTTGCGCTCGTGCATCTCGCGACCTGGCTGCCGCTCGGATTCGTGCTCGGCCTGCTGGCCTGGGCTGCGCTCCTCAAGTACGCGTTCGAGTGCCTGCGGCTGCGCGCGCACGGGCGCACGCGTGCGCCGCGTCCTTCGCTGCACATCGAGGACAGCCTCGGCTGGGCGCACCTGTGGCTGCAGGTGATCGCGTTCGCGCTCAACGTGATCGCGTTCGTCGCGTTCGGAGCGATCGCCGGCGGCGTCGTCGCGATGCTGCTCGCACTGGCGCTGCCCGCCGCCGTGATCACGCTCGTGCTCGACGAGAACCTGCCACGCGCGCTCGATCCGCGCGCCTGGATCATCGTCGCGCAACGCATCGGCCCGCCCTACTTCGTGGCCGCCGCGCTGCAATTCGCGTTCAACCTGGCGGCGCCGCAGGCGCAGGCGCTGTCGCTCCCGGGCCTGCCACCCGCGCTGGTGCTCGTCGCATCCATGTTCCTCGTGCATGGGGTGGTGCTCGCGAACTTCCACCTGATGGGCCGCCTGCTCAACGAATTCCACGACGAACTCGGATTCGAACCCGACGAACGCGTCCTGCCCGCGACGCCCGGTGGGGGCACCGCCGACCGGGCACTGCTCGAGCAAGTCGCCACGCTCGCGCGCGGCGGGCAACCCGCAGTCGCGTGCGACGTGCTGGGCCGGCGCCTGCGCGCGCGCGACGCGGGGGAGGCGGTGCACGCGCAGTACCACCGGTTGCTGGTCCAGCTCGACCGACGCGAGGAATGCCTGCGCCATGCGCGCGAGTGGACCGCGCTGCTGCTGGCCCAGGGAAACGATCG